>CAZVCF010000054.1:1333-6927 GCA_964626355.1 uncultured Gammaproteobacteria bacterium | reverse complement strand
TGAGGTTCAGCCGAAGCAAACCTGTCGGACTTCGCGAAGTTGTTTCTGCTGTTTGCGGAACAAGATTCCTCGCTACGCTCGGAACAAGCTCCGCAATCTATAGCCATCTGCGAGATTGCCACGCCCCGATGGCCATCGGGGCTCGCAATGACAAGAAACGCGCACTTCGTAATTCAAGGTAATACCCCTTGCTCCGCTGAGCGGAACAAGGGGTATAAAAATCTATTTGTTTTTCAACGCCGCTTTGATAAGGCCGCTGAAAAGCGGGTGAGGACGCAATGGTCTCGATTTGAATTCCGGATGAAATTGCGTGCCGATGAAAAACGGATGATCTTTTAACTCAATAATTTCTATAAGTTCTCGCGCGTTCACTCCCGCGATAATCATTCCTTTCTCCGCAAGCGGTTCAAAGAGGTCATTGTTAATTTCATAGCGATGGCGATGTCGTTCATTAATGGCGATGCTGTCGTTTTTTCCTTTTGTCATATTCCATTGATCGCGAACAGCGTTGTATACGCGGAAAACGCGCGTTTTCGGCATGATCATACAGAGGTAATCGCCAAGACGCATTGATGCGCCATATTCTTTTTGAGCAATTTTTTGTTTCTGCTCAGGAAGAAGATCAATGATTGGATACGGGGTGTGCTGATCGCATTCGGTAGTATGCGCGTCTTTGAAACCGCAGATATTTCTTGCAAATTCAACTACCGCGAGTTGCATTCCGTAACAAAGGCCAAGATAGGGGATCTGTTTCTCGCGCGCGAATTGTATCGCGGCTATTTTTCCTTCAACGCCTCGATTGCCGAATCCACCTGGTACGATAATCGCGTCGTATTTTTTTAATTCCACCAGCGCGCGTGGATTTTTTTCATATTCTTCCGCGTTTAACCATCCGATAGTTGGATGAGTATTTTCCGCGTACGACGCATGTTTGATTGCCTCAATAACCGAAATGTATGAGTCCGCGAGCGTGAAGTCGCCAGTGCTGAAATATTTTCCAACAATTCCTATCGAAACGTCTTTTTTGGTCGTTTTTGTTTTTGATACGAACGCGGTCCAATCGCTTATATCCAATTTTTTTTGAGGGAGATTTAACTTGTTCGCTATCCGTTCTCCGAGTTGCTCGCGCGCGAAATTGAGCGGAATATCATAGATACTTTCTACGTCAGGCGCAGAAATAACATCGTCTTTGCGCACATTGCAGAATACGGAAATTTTTTCTTTACGGACATCATCCATCGGGTGAGGCGTTCGTCCAAGAATAATATGCGGCTGAATACCGCATGAATTTAATAAGCGCACGGCATGTTGTGTCGGTTTCGTTTTCATCTCGCCGATTTTTTTCGGAACCGGCAGATAGCTGACGAGTATCCAGAGCACGTCGTCCGGATACTGAAGTTGGAGCATTCGTCCGGCTTCAAGAAAAATTGTGTTCTGATATTCGCCGACCGTGCCGCCGACTTCAACAATAAGAATTTCCGCACTTGTTTTTTTAATCGCGCGATAGAAACGATCAATAATTTCTTGCGTAAGATGCGGAATCGCTTCAACGCATTTACCGTTGTATCCCAGATTGCGCTCGCGTTCGATTACCGACAAGTAAATTTGTCCGGTGGTCATATAATTTTCGCGCGTAATCTCGGTGTCGAGAAAACGTTCGTAATTGCCGATATCCTGATCGCATTCAAGTCCGTCTTTGGTGACAAACACTTCGCCGTGTTCCGTCGGATTCATCGTTCCCGCGTCAATGTTTAAATACGGATCGATCTTGACCGCGCTCACACGGTAGCCGTATCGCGAAAGTAATAAACCGATTGACGATACTGCGGTGCCTTTGCCAACGCCGGAAATAACTCCGCCGACGATAAAAATAAACTTCGGTTTTTGTTGAAGCATTCTATTCCTTTCGATAGAGTGTATTTATTAAGAACTTTATAGAGTATAGTAATTATTTTCATATTTGTCGAATCCTCCGTTGACAAAAAATGGTATTTGATATATCCTTCTTACAGTTGCTTTAAAATATAAAATAAAAAAAAGGTGATAAGACGATGATAGTCAAGAAAAATGGTAGCGAGCGATCAGAATTGACAACAGAATATAAAGGTTATCGATTTTCTGTTGATGCGGATAATTTGATTCCGTGTCTTGAAAAATTTATTGCGAATTATGAAAAGGGTGCTGTGCGCGATGCAATACTTTCCGCGATAGCGAATGGTTCTTTTGATATGCAATTTATGGAAAATGATTTTTCGAAAGGAATATTTGGAACTGATTTTGCGCTCGGCGGTTTTTATCGTAAAGAAAAACGCAATGAATCTGACGCATACGCCGAATGCCATGAGTTTATTGTTATTACCCTTGATCCGATTATTGAACTTGATAAAAATAAAGCGCCAAAAAAGTATGGGATTTGTAATGGACGTCCGGAGTTATGGTTTGCGTATGTTCTCGCGCATGAAGTTCGTCATTGGATTCAAAATTGCGCGCCGATATATAAAACAGGGAGGAAATTTAAAATGTTTTTGCGACGAATCCCTTATTATATAATTGCGATCGTTGGAATAATAATTTTTTTTCTCGGGATAGCGTCACTCTATGCGACACCTTTTGTTTCTATCGCGATCAATCATGGTTTCTGGCGGGGTTTTCTGTATGTTCTCTCTTTCTGTGGAGTAGTACTATGGCTTTCATGTTCAAGACGCACATACGCGCTTCGACATTTTTTTGATAAAAAAATATCTTTATGCGCAAGCAAACTTTCCTTTAAAGAATGCGACGCAGACCAATTTGCGCAGTATGTTTTTCGTTGCGAAGAATGGCAGCGTCTTGTAGGCGTGGAAAAGATAAAATAATATATAGCGATATAGCGGTGGAAATTATAAAAAAGACTTTGTTGATAGAACAAAGTCTTTTTTTATTATTTTTTGGTTCAGTTCGTGAGGGATTTATGCTATGAAATTTGAAAGTTTTTCTATTAAATTTTTCATATCTTTCACGCGCGTAGTCGGGAAATTGGCGATGCGAAGCTGTTCATTTTCAAACGGTTTGTATCCGACGCCGATCCATAATCCTTTTTGTTTAAGAGTCGAAATAATCTCAACCGGAGATTTTTTTGTTTTGACCGTTATAATAGTTCTCGAACGGCATTTTTTTTCTTCTATAAAAGGAGAAAATAAGGAATTGTGTGATAGAAATTCATAGAGCATATCCGCTTTTTTTTCTGTATCGTGCCTGATTTTTTCAATTCCAATTGAGTCCATATCTTTCGCGACTTTTCCGAGAAGATAAATCGCAAGCACATTCGGCGTTTCATTGGTCATATATTTTTCGGCATATTCGACGAGCGTTGGAAAAGTATGATACGAGCCGACATTGAATCCCTTTTTTTGAAGCGCGCGCGCTTTTTCTATGCTTCGCGGACTTGCGATAATAACTCCTAATCCTGCGGGAAGCCCGAAGCCTTTTTGCACTGAAAAAAATACCAGATCAATCGCATTGTAGTCTATTTTTGCGTAGGGGAATGAAGACACCACATCAATCGCGATAATTTTTTCAGGATTTTGCGTCGCCATACTTTCTATATCTTCCATCGCAAGCATCACGCCCGTAGAGGTTTCGCAGTGCGTAAAGCACACGAGTTCGATGTCTTTTTGAAGCGCCGGAATTTCGGAAAAATTAAATCCTTTTCCCGGAGGCGCCTTTATTTCTTGGGGTTCCTTTTTAAGATCAACGGCGATTTGAAAAAATCGTTCGGAAAAAACGCCATTTACAAAATGCGCGCTTTTTTTCTTTATGGTATTTTCAATAATGCGCTCCATCGCTTCGGTCGCGGACGCGACAAAAAGAATAGAATGCGTTTCCGGTATACCAAGAAATTTTTTGAGATTTTCCGCCGTTTCTTTATATATTTCTCGAAATGCATCACTCCGATGGGGGATAGACATAATGTCATTTCGCATTGCCTCGCGAAGATGTTTTGGAATTGTCGGGAACAATTGGCTTGGTCCCGGAGTAAAAAATATCATACTATAGATTCCTTTAAATTGTTAGATGATTTGCTTTATAATGAACGACAATATTTTTAGTATAACAAAGAATTTTTTCTTGCATAGGGATAGTTTTTAATTTTATGTTATTGACTTGATGTATGGTTTAATCGGCCAGAGTATCAAAGAGCCGATGACCGATACCACAACAACGGCAATAATAAGGGTTGGAAATCCATGCGTTGTCGCAAGGAAACCGCCAATTGCCGCTAACGCGGCGCTTGTCAAGTCGGTAAGTGTAAAATACACACCCCATTCAGTGCCTTCTTTCTTTTTATCAATATGGCGTGTAAATATTGCCATATACGTCGGGAAGGTAAATGCAGTAAATAATCCAAGAATAAGCTGTATAAGATAAAGTTGAAACGGCGTATAGATTACAAGATAGAGAAGAGGGATGACTGCAATAAGGATGGAAAAAATAAACATAAGCCAAAAATCATCTTTTTCGCCGCGCACTCTATCGATGAAATGAGCGATGGGAATTTGAAAAATGCTCTTAGTAAAAAGGTAAATGCCAGCCGCAAGACCCGCGACAGCTTCATTTCCTCCTCGAATGAAATCTTCTATGAACAGGGCAAATATGGGACCTAATAATCCTGCAGCGCCGGTTATAACCGTATCAGAAATTATTAAAAAACGAATAACGGGGTTTATATCTTTAAGAAAATAATGCGACAGTTTTGTGGATCTTTTTGCCATAGGTAATATAAAATATAAAAAATTTTTGTCATTTCGCGCAACGTTTCATACTATAATTACTTTCTTTTTGGCGGAGGGGGCGAGATTTGAACTCGCGATGCCCTTTCGGGCATGCCGCCTTTCCAAGACGGTGCACTAGACCACTATGCGACCCCTCCGTGCTGCGAAAATGATTTGACAAAAATAGAGAAATATGCTATCTATATAGTATAGTTCTATAAACAAATAGATTCAAGAAATAAATAATGATAGGCTGGTCTTTATGATCAGCTCATTTCTGTTTGTAAAAAATGCCGTGTGCGTATATAATAGAAAGTGAATAATAAAAAACTAAAAATGAAAAATGAAGAACGAAATATTGGGAAAAACGGAAAATATAAAATTATTTACATTCTAACATTCTGCAGAATGTTAGAATGTTCTTATCCCTTTTAACATTTTAGATTGTCATTTTACATTTTGATTTTTGCATTTTGCATTTATTATGCCCTGGCATCTTATTTCATCTGAACCGCTTATTTTTTTGGTGTGGATTTTATCTATCGTGTACGCGCTCACTATACACGAATTTAGCCATGCGCTCGCGGCGCTCGCGCTTGGCGACGAAACGCCAAAAAACAGCGGCCGTTTAACACTCAATCCGATTTCCCATATTGATGTTATGGGATTTTTTATGTTGATTTTTATCGGTTTTGGATGGGGGAAGCCGGTCGTATTTGATCATCGCAATGTGCGTTTTGGGAAATGGGGCGCGGCGCTGATCGGGCTCGCTGGACCGATTGCGAATTTTATCAGCGCGTTTATTTTTGCGTCCGTGTTAAAAATCATCGGGTCTTCGCTTGA
>CAZVCF010000054.1:0-1323 GCA_964626355.1 uncultured Gammaproteobacteria bacterium | reverse complement strand
CGCGTTTCTTGAAATGCTCATTTTTATCAATATCATTTTGATGGCGTTTAATCTGATTCCGATTCCGCCGCTTGACGGACATCATCTTCTTTTCGCGTTTCTCCCTGAACGATTTGATGAATTCAAAAAAAAATTATATCTGTACGGATCCGTGATTTTGCTGTCCCTCGTTTTAATCGATAGTCTCACGCGCGTTTCTCTGTTAAGCGGATTTTTGCGATTCGTCACCGCATTCATCCAAAAAATCATTTTTTAATGTTTTTATTTTGATTCGTCTCCGATTTTAAATTTATTATTTGTTTTGGATTTTGTGCTTTGGATTTTGAATTTGTTTCGGATTTCGGATTTCGGATTTTTATTTTTTTATTTTCTCTATGCTCATCTATATTCTTTTCGTTCTCGGTTTCGTTATCTTAATCAAGGGAGCCGATTTTTTGGTTGATGGCTCGTCTTCTCTCGCGAAGCGATTGAAAATTTCCGATATCGTCATTGGGCTTACGATTGTCGCGTTCGGCACATCAGCTCCTGAATTGGTCGTTAATATTCTTGCAAGCGCGCAAGGGAGCACCGATCTTGCCGTAGGCAATATATTAGGAAGCAATATTTTCAATATCTTGATGATCTTAGGCGTTGCCGCCATTATTTTTCCATTGTCAGTTAAAAGAGGGACGATTTGGAAAGAAATTCCATTCGCGTTTTTAGCGGCGTTTCTTGTTGCGATTATAGGAAATGACCTATTGATTGACGGCGCAACAGAATCGCAGTTAGGCAGGATTGACGGGATTATCTTATTATCTTTTTTCATTATCTTTTTGATTTATGTGTTTGGTATCAGCAAAGTCGAGGGCAGTAAAACGTCAGTCAAAATTTATTCATATTCACGCACCATTTTGATGATTGCTGGCGGGCTCGTTGGATTGGTTCTTGGAGGAAAATGGATCGTTGACGGGGCAGTGGAAATCGCGCGCGCGTTTGGAGCAAGCGAGGCGTTGATCGGTTTGACGATTGTTGCCGCCGGAACCTCGTTGCCGGAACTGGCGACTTCCGCGATTGCGGCGTACAAAAAAAATGCGGACATCGCGGTTGGCAACGCGGTCGGATCCAATATCTTTAACATATTTTTCGTCCTTGGCATAAGCGCGATCATACGGCCGCTTCCTTTTTCATCAGGTCTTAATATTGATGCAATCGTCGTCTTAGTGGTGACTGCGTTATTATTTCTCGCGATGTTCGTCGGCAAGAAACACATCTTGGAACGTTGGCAGGGCATAGTATTCATCATTTTGTTTGTCATCTATATCGCGTATTTGATTCTGAGAGGAT
>CAZVCF010000053.1:0-7064 GCA_964626355.1 uncultured Gammaproteobacteria bacterium | reverse complement strand
GTATTAGATATTTTAAATTATGTTTAATTCGTTAATCCGTTAACTCGTTAATAAAATAATTTTAAATTTTGATTTTTGTATTTTGATTCTTGTGTTATGTTGATCTATGAGATCGTATCGCGCGCGGAGTATGAGGCGACGATCGCGCGCGCACCGCGCGCGCAATTTTTGCATTCGTGGGAGTGGGGTGCATTTCAAGAATATCTCGGAAAAAAGATTATTCGCGCGCGTGTTACTGAAGATGACGGGACCATTATCGCGCAATTTTGCGCGATTAAAGAAAAAAATACTTTTGGGAATTATTGGTATGTACCGCGCGGGCCGATTATATTTAAAGCAGAACAATACGACGAAATCATAAAAAGTATTCAGAAATATCTTCAAGAAAAAAACGAAGGATTTTTTTTACGATATGAATCCTCCTTCGCCCCCACTTCGCCAAGGCTACGCGGGGCAGGTGAAGCTTCGGAGGGCAAACCTTTTTATCTTGACGTGTCTCGCGAATCTCGGCACGTTCGAGGGGATAACGAAGTTTTGGCGATACAACCGAAATACACATGGATTATTGATATACGAAAAACAGAAGAAGAAATGTTTCGCGCGATGCATTACAAGATGCGCTATAATATCCGTTTGGCGGAGAAAAGGGGAATTAAAATTGTTGAAAATAATAACACGCAATCTGCAACAGATAATTTTATCAAACTTATCCATCAGACCGCGGTGCGTGACCAATTTGGCGCTCATCCAGATTCGTACTATCGCGCGATGATCGATTTTTTTATTGAGATTGAGATGGTTGCTCAACCACCAAATTGTTTTATAAAAATTTTTGAGGCACAGTATAAAGGAGAAATTCTCGCGAGCAATATTATTATGTTCTATGGCGATACGGCAACATATCTTCATGGCGCGTCAAGCGATGAATATAAGAATATGATGGCGCCGCATCTCCTGCAATGGCAGTGTATTCGCGTAGCGAAAGCCAGAGGGTACTCTTCCTATGATATGTGGGGTATCGCGCCGGAGCAGTTTGACCCGTATGTATCAGAACGGTGGCAAGGCATCACCCGTTTCAAAAAATCATTCCCCGGCGAATTTGTCGCGTACGCAGGAACATACGAGGTACCGCTTAAGGATGTGAAGTACAGAGTGTATCGTATAGTGAAAAGGGTTTATGAAACGGTAAAATGATATAAAATGTAAAATTTAAAAATCAAAATGTAAAATGACAATGCAAAATGTTAAAATTATTTTTACTTTAATTCATTTTTAGATTTTGCACTATCATTTTTTGTTTTTAATCTTTCATTTTGATTTTTGATATTTGATTTTTGAACTTATCATATGTTATCCTGCGGTATCGTCGGCTTGCCGAATGTCGGAAAATCAACTCTATTTAAAGCGCTTACTAAAAAACAAGTGCTTATTGAAAATTATCCGTTCGCAACCATTGAACCGAATGTGGGTATCGTGTCAGTTCCGGATGAACGATTAGAAAAACTTACTGTGTTATCGCACTCTGAAAAAATAATTCCAGCGGCGATTAAATTTGTTGATATCGCTGGGTTAGTGCGCGGCGCGCACAAAGGAGAAGGATTGGGTAATAAATTTTTATCGCATATTCGCGAAGTAGATTTGATTATTGAAGTGGTGCGCGGTTTTATTGATGACAATATTATTCATGTCGCTGGGATCATTGATCCCAAGAGCGATCAAGAGGTTATTGATCTTGAGTTGATAATGGCTGATCTGGAAACGGCGAACAAGCGTCTTGAAACAGTGCGCGCGAAAGCGAAATCAGGAACGGATAAGGACGCCGTTCGACTTGTTGTATTGCTTGAGAAAATAAAATCGCATCTTGAAAAGGGAAGCGCGGCGCGCGAGCTCGAGTTAACCGATGAAGAAAAAGAATTAATACAGGACTTGAATCTTTTGACTATAAAACCTATTCTGTATGTATTGAATATATCGGAGAGTGAAGCGAAAAATAGAGTGCAGTTGCCGCAGGAGAAAAATCAAATTGCGATTTCATGCAAAATAGAAGCGGAGCTTGCGGAATTGAATGAAAGCGACGCGCGCGCGATGATGCAAGAATTAGGTATTGCCCAAAGCGGTTTAGATAAACTGATTATCGCGAGTTACGCGCTTCTTGATTTGATTACTTTTTTTACCACCGGACCGAAAGAAACGCGCGGATGGACGGTACGCCGAAACGCGTTTGCTCCAGAAGCCGCGGGGAAAATTCACACAGACTTTGAAAAAGGATTTATCTCCGCCGAAATTATTTCGTATAATGATTTTATCGCAGTTGGTTCCGAAACCGCCGCGCGCGAGAAAGGATCATTGCGCATTGAAGGAAAAAATTACGTCATCAAAGATGGCGACGTGGCGCATTTCAGGTTCAACCTGTAAAAAATGTAAAATGTAAAAATCAAAAATCAAAATATCTCCGATATATCCTCGTTCGTTCGGCAAGATAAAACATTTTTTATCTTTCCTCGCTCACTTCGGATATGACCATGTAAAATGCAAAAATGATAAATCCAATATACAAAATCACCGCCTATTCCGCCAGCTGGCGAATTCGACGGGCAAGCAAAACAAAGCAAAGATTAGAAATCCTAAATTTTAATCTATTATTTTTTTAATTTTTAATTTTACATTTTGATTTTTGCATTTTAAATTTATAACGCCCCTCTAGCTCAATGGCAGAGCAGTGGACTCTTAATCCATTGATCTGAGTTCGATTCTCAGGGGGGGCAATGTTTTAAGAGATCCGATCTCTTAAACTTGCTGGAGCGGGGCGAGAAGTGCGCATAGAAACATATTCTATTTTCAATCTCTCTTTTTTCGTTCAACGCCTCTATAGCTCAACGGATAGAGCACTGGTCTTCGGAACCAGGGATGGGGGTTCGATTCCTCCTGGAGGCATAAAAAAATCAAAAATCAAATCTCAAAAAGCAAAAATAAAAACAAGTACATATAATGGCAAAGGAGGAATCGAAAGCCGGAGAAAAAATTTTTAGCAAAAAATTTTTTTGAGGCGGGGTCGCGACCTCATACGAGCGACGGCGAGTATGAGAGTTGTGACCGATTCCTCCTGGAGGCAAGGGAATATAAAAATAAACCGTGACTGGAAATAGCATTGAAATCGTTATGCACTCTAAGGAATCGCCCCGCATACGCAGGGCGCCCCGTGCATACGGGGTGAAGGCTGGAGCTGAAATTATGAAAAAATAACTTTTTTTAAAAAGTTATGAAGGAATTATTCAAATTTATCAAAAATCAAGAATTGATGGTTATTGCTTCTCGCGACGAGAAGGATATCTGGGTTGCAAACGTTTATTTCAGTGTTGATGAAAAATTAACCATTTATTTTATTAGTCCGAAAGATACAAAACATAGTCAAATGATATTGAAGAACCCAGACATAACTTTTTCGATTGCTTGGTTTGATCCCAGTAATCATAAAAACCGTAAAGCAGTGCAGGGGCTTGGCGTTTGTCGTTCAGCAAAAAATCTAGTTGAAACAACGACAGGGATTAAGCTATTATATAAAAAATTTCCCGATCTTCGCGATACGCTTACCGTTAAATGGATAATGAAAAATGTATGGGGCGCAAAAGTATGGGTTCTCGAGCCAACCTACATAAAATATTGGGACGATGAACTCTATGGCGATAACGAAACCGAAGAATTTACGTTTAAATAAATTTCACGTCCGCTTAGTCTTTTTCAGAGATCGGATTTTTAAATAAATAACATACCAACATACTCCAGTTTGTTGGTATGTTAAAAAGGAGATAGTATAATGAGATGTAGACAGAGAAAAATTAAGATGTTGGTAGTCGATCTTGTTCTTTTAAAATTTTATTTAGAGGAAGACGCCCCGCATACGCAGGGCGCCCCGCGCATGCGGGGCGAAACTGTTTTAAGAGATAACGATATTCAATTTGAAATATTAAAAAGATGGTTACGGCCAGTTACTAAAAATGAATGGGCATATTTTTGTTCGTCAGGTTTGATGCCGGAAGTTCCTATTGTGGCTTTTGGCATAAGCGCGCGCGGTCCTGAAGATAGCGGAGGTTTTGCCGGTGTTCCATATCTTGATACTGACGGCAATGTTAAGGTTATTGAAAATTGGACGCGCGGAAGTACAGGCGATCAATGGAATACGGAATGGGAATTTGTTTTTTTACCTGCAAAGCCGTTGGACTTGAAATCGACTATGACGAGTAATAAATCCCAAGAAAATAGTAATAATGGAGATGACAACGAGAATATTATCGATCTTAACAAACATGGCGTGGATGAAGACGAGGATGGAGACGAGAATGAGGAACGCTATGCGACCGAGAACGATGACCCAATGTCTTGGGAGAATTTTATGTTTTTGGAGAATGTTTTCGCTCATTATTCAAATAAAAAAGAAAGGGCAAGATAGCCCTGTGTTTTCTGCGCTCCCTCGGGAATGAAATTGCTATTTCATTCCACTCGCTCCGCTTGAAAATAGAGAGCAAATAGCCCCGTATTTTGAAAAAAATAATGCCCCCGCGTGCGCGGGGGCATAGTATTTTGTATAATGGTATATATTATTTATAATCTTTCTCTTCCATTGGCCGGTACTTTTTTCCGGTATATCGTTTTAAGTATTCATAATTTTCTTTTGAATACGATAAATCTTGAATTTTCCATCTATCATTAGAGAGTAAACCCCATTCATTTCTTAATAATATCATTTCTTTTCGTTGTTCTGTATCCTTTTCTTCTATTTGCAGAGCAAGAGCCGAAGTTATTTGTCCTTCTTGGACTATTTCGTTGACCACAAATTTTGTTTCAGAGCTAGGAATTTTATAAAGGAAAGTCAGGGATTCTTGCAATATCTGTAGACGAACGACAAGTGAATCGTGGGTAATTCGATAACGGTCTCTTTGCTGTCTCGCTGCGTGAAATGCGGAACCAATCGAATCCATTCTGCTTTCAATAAGTCGAATTTTTTGATTTTTCAAACTATAAAAATTTTTTTCCTGTTTTGTTTCGAAAAATGGTATTCTCGAAGCGCATGAAGATAAAATAAATAAAGCGCTTATGAAAACTATGACAGAGAATAAATTTTTTTTACGCATGTTAATTTCCTTGTTGGTTAGTTTTGGAATAAAAGAATATATATTCAGTTATTTCGTTGCTGTCATATCTTTGACAGGATAGTTTTTTAATTGTTTATAATTTTCTTCTGTATACATCATGATCATGAAGAGATCTCTATCAAGTTCAAGACTTATTTTTTTTATTTCGAACGTAACAGAAGAGACCACGATCGCATTATATTTTTTTGCTGTTTCATCCCGAAACGACATAGTGATATCTCTATTTTTCTGCGCTTCCAGAAGAAGAGGCGCAACATTGTAATTTTCTATTTTTGAAAGTGCCTCAATCGCGCCTCCATTTCTATGAATTTCAATAGTTAGGGAATCGTAAAGCGCTTTTTGTTGTTTTTCCTCATATTTCAATGAGTCTATGCGATGAATGACCGCAGGCAATAACTCTTGGGTAATTAATTGTACTTTTTCAACGCGTAGTTTATCGAAATCATTCATTTTCCATGGCGAGTAGAGGTAATGCGGCTGAGACGCGCACGAGAAAAGAAACAGTGATAGAAAAGAGAGAAACAGAGGACTCTGTTTCTTGATATATTTTTTGTACATTTTTATCCTTCGCGATTATTTTCAACAATCGTATATACTGTCGATTGTTTTGTAGTTTTAAGGAACCGTTTTGAAGAACGGTAGCATATAATCTATCCGTTGTCAATAAACAGTATTGACAAGTGCGGCGGTATGTGGTATCCTCTTATAAGCACAATAAAAATAAAAATAAAACAAGAAAGGGTTTTATATGGATAAAAAATGGTCGAAGTATCTTGTCGTTATTGACGAGATTATGCCAAGCAATATTGTTAAACAAAGCGATAAAATAACGGTCGTTGGCGAAGTATGGACTGGCGAGCCGCGTCTGTATCGGATTTTGGACGATAGTGGCAAAGTAGTGCAGGTTGAAGGTTTCGCTGGAACGGAATTAGTAAAGAATGCTCCAAAAATGTTTGTTGATATTTATACTGTCAATGACACGCCGGTATTACAAGAGACAAAAACATTTTCTCCTGAAACGAATGGCGTATTTTCATTCACTGTTGACACGACATCATACACGCCTGCTTCGTATTCGCTTCTCGTATTTTATGCGGAAGGAGAAGAACCGGACGCGTTTGAAAAATGCGATGAACGTTTCGTTGTTATTTCACCGGAACAGTACAGGGACGATGAATATATAGAAATCAAAGAAGGCGTGTATAAATCCACGCATAAAAATTAGGAGGAAAAATGATCTTAAAACAGTATAGAATATATATTGAGGCGTCGCATGAGTACAGAGATTATCATAGTTTATGTTATGCAGATTCGGAGCGTAGTGCTGCTACTGTTTTTTTGCAGGATCTTAAAAACTTCGGTTACTGGACAGAAGAAATGGTTTTACCCTTTATTAGTGTAAAAGAATATCGTGGGCTGAATTGTGTGATGCGTCCGTTAGAAATGAGCGATGTTGAGGGTGTTATGACGTGGATTAATGATCCTGACGTTGTAAAAAATTTACAAAATTTTAATAAAGTATTCACGATTGAAGGCGAAGCACAATACATACTGAAGATGCTTTCAAGTAAAGATGATTTTGTGTTTTCGTTTTTTGAACGCGGGACCGGAAAGTATATCGGACAGGGAGGCATCCATCAAATCAGTTGGCAAAATAAATTGGACGATTATCGTTAATCATCAAACGAGAATACTGGAATAAAAAATACGCGCAGGAAGCAATTCCGTTACTTATTGAATACGCGTTTAAAGAGCTTGGACTGCATAAGCTATGGCTTATGGTATACCAAACAAATCAGAAAGGTTTGTATTTGTATCAAAAGCTCGGATTTCAAGAAGAAGGTCGTTTGATTGATGAATATTTCTGGCAAGGTCATTACCATACGATGGTTCGCATGGCGATGATTAATCAGG
>CAZVCF010000052.1:0-7165 GCA_964626355.1 uncultured Gammaproteobacteria bacterium | reverse complement strand
TAATATCCTAAAAGCTATCTATATGGAACATTTTCATAATCAACGAGTCGCGATGTTTGTCGACGTGTCCAATATGTATCATTCCGCGAAGAATCTTTATCAAGCGAACGTGAATTTCGGAAAAATTTTAGAGGAAGCGACAAAAGATCGTCAATTGATTCGCGCGTTTGCGTACGCGATAAAATCAGGAAATAAAGAAGAAGATGCATTTTTTGAACGGCTCGGGAAACAGGGCTTTGAAGTTCGTTTGAAAGATTTGCAAATATTTTTTGGCGGAGCGAAAAAAGGCGATTGGGATGTTGGCATGACTGTTGAAGCGATTCGGCTCGCGCGCAAGCTTGATGTCATTGTCCTCGTAACCGGAGACGGTGATTTTGTATCGCTTGTTGAATATCTGCAAGAGCATGATGGCGCGCGCGTTGAGGTGATGGCATTCCAGAAAACAACATCGGCAAAGTTAATCGAAGCGGCTGACGAATTCATTGATTTGGGAGCGAATAAGAAAAAATTTTTATTACATTAAATCGCAGATTTATAAGAAGGTCGATCACTTCATTGATGTTGTTTTATCTATTGATAAAAAGATATCAATGTAGTGAGCGCTATAAATCTGCGAATGAATAGTATTTTAATAATTAACTCGCAGAATATGGCAGAAAAAATATTTTCGTGCGAATTTGGTGGGCGCACGTTAAAAGTGACCACCGGTCTTGTCGCCGGACAGGCGAATGGCGCGGCGTTGGTGCAGTATGGCGATACCGTGGTTTTGGTGACCGCGGTGATGAGCAAAGAAAATCGAGAGCAAATCGATTTTTTTCCGTTAACCGTTGAATACGAAGAAAAGTTTTACGCGGCAGGAAAGATTAAGAGTTCGAAGTTTGTTAAACGGGAAACGAAACCGCCGGACAATGCGATTCTTTCCGGGCGATTGATTGATCGCGCGATTCGTCCGTATTTTGATCAGGATCTCCGCCGCGATGTGCAGATTATCGCGACCGTTCTGGCAATTGATGGGGAGAATGATCCGGATATCACGGCGCTCTATGGCGCGGCAATCGCTTTACATATATCGGATATTCCATGGGATGGGCCGATAGCCGGAATGCGCGTGGGTAATATCAATAGTGAATGGGCGTTGAATCCGACATCAGAAGCGCAAAAAAAATCGATTATGGATATGACGGTTGCTGGCAGTGAAGACCATATCGTGATGCTTGAATCTGGCGCGCAGGAGATAACCGAAACGCAAGCGTACGAAGCGATCGAATTCGCGAATAAACATTTAAGCGAATTGACAAAATTTTTTGACGATATACGGAAGAGCGTTGGCAGAGAAAAAGATGTGTCGCCGCTTTCATCCGGATCAGCCGAAGAAGACGAAACAAAAAAACTTATTAAAGAAAAAGCAAAAAAATTCATCGCGGAAAACAGCGATACGTATTTTTACAAAGAGAAATTATTAACGAAGTTCGATCGACAGAAAGCGAAAAAAGAATTTCTTGTCGCGCTTGATGCGTATCTTGAAAAAGAACAAGTCGGCAAAGAAAAGCGAACAAAAATTTCTTTATTTGCGGAAAAGAGCGTGTATGAGATAGTTGGAAAGAAAATTTTGAGCGATGAAAAACGTATCGACGGAAGAGCCGCAGATGAAATTCGCCAGCTTTCAATGCTCGCGGGAGTTTTACCGCGCATTCACGGTTCGGCGCTTTTCCAGAGAGGCGAAACACAGGTTCTCTCAATAGTGACGTTAGCGTCGCCGGGAATGGAACTCTATTTGGAGACGATGGAAGAAAACGGGCGCAAACGATTTATGCATCATTATAACTTTCCGCCGTATTGCAGCGGCGAAGTCAAATCATTGCGAATGACCGGACGCCGCGAAATCGGGCATGGCGCGTTAGTGGAACGCGGACTCGCGCCGCTTATGCCAGATCAAGAAAAATTCGCGTACACGATTCGCGTGGTATCTGAAGTAATGAGTTCAAACGGTTCAACTTCAATGGCATCATGTTGCGCGTCAGTTTTGGCGTTGATGGACGCGGGCGTGCCGATTAAAAAGCCAGCGGCGGGAATCGCAATCGGTCTCGCGGCAGAGGAAGAAAAAGGAGATATCGCGCGGTATAAAACGTTTACTGATTTGCAGGATTTGGAAGACGGTCCGGGCGGAATGGATTTTAAAGTCATTGGCACGCGCGATGGTATTACCGCGATTCAGATGGACACGAAAACGCGCGGGCTCACGCTTGCGATTGTCAAAGAGGCGCTTGAAAAGGCGAAAAATGGCAGATTAAAAATTTTGGACGATATAGAAAAAGTTTTGAATGCGCCGCGCGAGGGAGTATCGAAATACGCGCCGCGCATTCTTTCGATTCGCATTAACCCGTCAAGAATTCGCGATGTCGTTGGCCCGGGCGGAAGAGTAATCAACGATATTATCGCGAAAACAGGAGCGATTATTGATATCGATCAAGCCGGAATTGTGATGATTACCGCGCAATCGGAAGAATCATTACAAAAAGCCGCTGGTTTTGTGCGTGATTTGACACGCGAGGCGAAAGTTGGAGAAACGTATAAAGGCATGGTGGTCAGTTTGATGGATTTTGGCGCATTTGTGAATTTATGGCCGGGTCAAGATGGATTAGTGCATATTTCTGAAATCGCGGAACAACGTTTACGGCATCCATCTGACGTTCTCAAAATGGGCGATATCGTCACAGTCAAAGTATTAAAAGTTGAAGAAAACGGCAAAATTAGTTTATCAATGCGAGCGGCAAAGGATAGGAATTAGGTTATTAGAGAGTTAGCTTCTACAAAATTAGATGTATATAGTCTAAAAAACCATTGATTTTCAATGGTTTTTTGGCTATTGACCCCGCACCTTTTGGCGATATTTTTCGAGCGCGTAGAGCGTGCATCGCCAAAAGGTGCGGGGTATTGACTTTTTAAGTAAAATATGCTATTCTCTGTTTAGTGTTGGATTGATAGAGAAAGAATAATAATCTTCTATTCAATCTAAATAAAAAGGAGAAACAAAATGAAGAAAATATTTATTGTTTTATTGTTTTTATTTGCGCCTTATGTTTTTGCACAAAATGATTTTCTGGAGACTATTAAAATTGGAACAAAAGGCTATACATACGTATCTGACAATGAAGATATCAAAGTTGATTTTATTGTGATAGGAAAAACAGATACTTCAATTACACTAGTTGTTGTCGGCACAAAAGATCAAGATAAGTATGTTTCTGTTGATTTGACAGCTGGTCTGACAGGAGCGCCTATCTTTTTCGATAGTAAAATGCAAGGGGTTATTAACTCTAAAGAGATAGTTCGGATTGATGGAAAAAGAATAAAATTGATTCTAAGATAAAAAAAGATATGCCACCAAAATTTTTTAAAAATTTTGGTGGCAAAGTAAAAAGGAGCAACAAAATGCCCAAATATAGATTGACGTATGAAGAAAAACAACCGGGAGGTTGGACATTTACAAAAAAATTTCCATTCGAGGTTGTTAATGACGATGAGGCAAAAAAAGAAGTAAAAAGATTTGAGGACACTCGGTGTGGTAAGAGCGAAGTAACAATTGAGAAGCTTGAGAGGATTGTTGTTGAGTATGTTGCTGAGCAAACAACAGAAATAAAATTGTAAATACTATCTTAAAATCCTCGCCCCGCGTTCGCAGGGCGAGGATACCTTCTTATGTTTTTGGAGTTGACATTTTATAAAGACAGAGTATTCTTGATTATAGTTCGATACAATTACCCTTACCCTGTTAGATAAGATAGCGGTGAGAGGAGAAAAATAAAATGAATAAAAAAATAATTGCGTTTTTCGACAGATATTGGTTTCTCGTTGTGGTCGGATTGTGCGTTTTTGGTTGGACATTATGGAGTATACTTGAAAGAGAATCGGTTGTGTCAATTAGTATATTTATATCAAGTTGTATTATAGTCGGGTATACCGCTCTTATCTTTGGCTGGCGTTGTGTATTCAGAACATTTCTCCCCAAGGCGAAGAAAGAGCGAGAGCAAAAGATCAAGGAACAACAAAAGGAGCCAAAGAATGTCGGATAGACCTATAAGAAAATTGGCGCGGATACCGCAGAAAGGATGGGGCGATATTTTTGGAGGCGTTCTCGCGGGGTTCGCGTATTATCTTGGTTGGTCATTATGGCTAGTGAGATTGATATTCTTCGTTTTTGCCATGAAATACGGATGGTTGATTATGCTTTATGTCTTGTGTCTATTATTTATGGATGAATATGAGGAAGTCCCTGACGATTTTGACGAACGAACATCATAAAGAATAGGAGATTAGGTTTTAGGAAATTAGGATACTAGTGAGCAGTAAATTAAAAAAATAAATTAAAAGGAAAAATAAAATGGAAGAAAAAACAGAGAAAAAAGATCAAGAAAAAATCGTATGCAGAGTGTGTCGCGTTGAAACGACGTTTCATGCGGTATATGAATATGTTCCAATGGCGGAAAGAAGATATGGTCCTATTGGAGAAGGAAGTCCGGGGAGAATTCTTTACTACGCGTGCGATATTTGTTCCGCAATTTTTCAGGATCCGAGAAAATTTTCACGTTATTTAGTAGAAGTTTCGTCACCAGGACACGATGTTCATTAAAATTCGATGCAAATAGAAAGAGGCAAATATGCTTTTAAAAGCAATTCTGAAAATTATTTTTTATTGCGCGAATACTTGGTTATTTGGATATGCCGTTGGAAAGTTTGCTAGCGATATTGATATACGCGTTGTCGCACTTATTGTGAGTATAGTGGGAATTTGGTGGGGATTATATAGTTTTCGTTTGGTTAAAAGACGCAATCCGACACTTGGGGCTCTTACGTATAGTTTATCAATCGCTTTAATTGTTATTTTAGTCACTTTTGGATTTTATGTAGGCGCGAAATAGAGGGCAATAGCCCTGTGTTTTCTGCGCTCGCTCGGAAATGAAATTGCTATTTCATTCCGCTCGCTCGCTTGAAAATAAAATAAACAAATAAGGATAAAGTCCGCCTTTTCCGCCGTCTGGCGGATTCGGTTAGACAAAGTCCCACTTCGCCAAATAGGCTACGGAGGGACGAAGGAGAAAAAGAATGAGCATAGGAAAAGCTTTTCTGAATGTAGTATTGTATCTTGGGGGTATATTTATGTTTGGCATTGTCTTGGGCGGGGTCGCATCATCAGCTAATATCTGGATTCTCGCGGCGTGCGTATTTGCAGGCGCAACAATAGGCGCTTCTATAGAATACCGTCAACAGAATATACATACACAACACATAAGCACATATATCATTGCTATAGTATTGATGGTCGTTGTTTTTATGTTAGGTTTTATTATAGGAGTATAAAATGATTTAAAAGGGAGTCTTAAAAAAGACTCTCTTTTTTGAATTAAAAATGAATGATGGAAGTCGGACTTCCATCATTTTGTTACGCGATACAAAGGCTTGACAAATTCGGCAAAATATGGTATATTTGAGAAATGAGCGAAGAATGAAAATGTATTTTATTTTTATTCTGAGCGAATGAACAAATATATCGTTAGATATATTTGAAGAATAAATAATTTGTTCTTTACAGAAAGTGAAACAGCACGCTATTTATCCTGGAAGGATTGGATAAGTGGCGCCTTAAAAAGAAAGGAGCATAAAAATGCGTTTTAATAGACAACGGCAACAAGAAGTAAATTATACACTCATCGTTAAGAATCTTACAAAAATCGCATCGATCAATCTCATTTGTATTATAATTATTAGTTATCTGTTCCCAAAGTTTTTACCCTTTACGGTTTTTGAGCTTTGGAACGCGCAGGGCACGGTTATCGAATGGCTCATCGTTGCGTGGCCTATTTTCGCATGGGGAGTCGGTGTTACCGCGTGCGTGAGTTTCCTAACGAAGAATAATTATATAGAGAATATACAGGCCGAAAAGATATTCGGTAAAAATATTATCATCAGTTTTCTTGCTGGCGTCTTTGAAGAAATATCATTTCGATGGATTTTTTTTCTCGGCGCTCTTGTGGGCGTTCAGGTAATCAATTTTCTTTTTTTTGGTTTTCTTGGATTCGGTTTGACAGAATGGCTGTATATACACGTATTCGGACCGATTGCGAATTTTCTTACTTTTGGAAAAATAGAATTTATCCTTTTCCATAAATCGGGATGGATGGTCGGCGCCGCATTGCTTTCTACGAATGCCAAATTTCGCAATGGACATATCTCTCTCGGTCCAATCGGATATATTAACAGTTGGTTTCTCGGCATGTTTTGGTTTTGGATGACCTTTAAATATGGCTTACTCGCATCTATTATAACGCACTTCGTATACGATTTTTTGATTTTTTGTATTCAGTATATCGATTCTGTGTTTGAACGTTTTGCTATGAAAAGGGAAGGAGAGAGAAATTGAAAAAATCACTTATATTGTTTTTGTTTTATTGCGTTTTTGCTAGTAATAGTATCGCAGGACAGAGAGTTGAGATACTCCTCAACGACAGTTTATTCAACAAGACAGACACAATGGTTGTATTGAATCCGACAAAATTTGATATATGGATTTACACAGAAAAAAATTTGCTGATTGGCGCTTCAAAGGCGCGTGACACAACCGTGTCTACAAAAATATACGAAAAATTTGGGAGGAAGAGCGATTTACTCGAAAAAGCGAAAATAGATAGTTTACTTGCTGATTTAAAAAATTTCACTGCGGCAGGTCGCAATAAGACGCAAGCCGTCCCCAAGAGCGAAGTTGACGAAAATATAAAAAAAGAGAAAAAAGAAGCTCGAGAGAAACGCAAAAAAATCGCGGAAGTAATGAGTTCGCGCATACTCATCACTCCCAAGATCGTCTTTAGTTTTTCGTACACGCCCTACAAAGAGCCTGAACGCGTCATACTCTATACCTCTCCGGAGAATGCGAAGAAAAATGAAGAATGGAAATATATCAGATTGAAAATTTCTGGCGCGAAGAAAAACGCAATAGAATACAAAATACCAATTTTTTAGTCCTTGCCATAGTATGGTGGGGACTAATATTTTTTTGCAAAAATTTAAGAGTGTTTTAGAATAATATTGTTACCTTGAATTACGAAATTCCTATTCTCGGCACATTTCTTTTTGAACACGGATATTTTTCTGCTGAAAAATTCCTCGTGCT
>CAZVCF010000051.1:2261-7179 GCA_964626355.1 uncultured Gammaproteobacteria bacterium | reverse complement strand
TCCATTTCTGATTCTGTTGGAGCCTATTTTATAGCTCAAAGAAAAATAAAACATGTCTGTCGTGTGAACACCGCGACGACAGAGGAGATAAACGACTCAATATTTCGAAATCTCGCGGATCAGATAAAAAACTTTTTGCTCGCTCTTTCGAAAGGAGATAGCATCAATTATCTAATAACTACAAAGGGTGTGCCATTAAAGGTTGCGCGCCCAGATCCACCGAATTATGATTTTGAAAAAAACGCATCTGTGGAAAGTGAGATTGCGTTAATCGGTGGACCATATGAATCTCTAATTGCCCGTGCGTGGCAAGTAATCTCTCCCTATGAAGACGCACGTGAAAAATTTTCTCGCAGAAAATTTGGTGTTTATCTAGTAACCAGACTGGACGGTTACAATTTCAATGATATAAAAAAAATCATTGATAACGCGGCACCTGATGCGCCGTCGCCGTCACACAAAGCAAGATTTGTTTTTGACCAAGACCCTCTATACAACAATAATGGTTGGGCGGGTAAATATTTAAATGATCAACTTACGAAGGCTGATAGTATAGTCAAACAAAGAGGATATAATTCACTGCTTGATACAACCGAGAAATACATTACCAACGAAAAAGACGTTATGGGGTATGTGTCATGGGGCAGTAATGATCATAATGATCCCAGTAATAACGGAATCGCAAACAATACATACGCAAATGGCGCTATTGCCACAACGTATGTATCAACGAGCGCTCGCACACTAAACAAACCGGTTACTTATCCCCAAAGCCTCATAGCAGATCTAGTTGCCGATGGTGTGAGCGGTGTAATGGGGCATGTATATGAGCCCTTTTCGAACGCTCATGCGAAACCAAGTGTTCTTTTTGAGCGATATACGAGCGGAGAATTTAATCTAGCAGAGAGTTTCGCCATGTCATCCAGATATCTTTCGTGGATGGAAGTGACAATTGGTGATCCAAAGTGTCACTTTAAGAAACCGAAGGATCCTGTTAACGTACAAGCACAAGAAGTGACACTCCATAATTTTGTCTTAGAACAAAATTATCCCAATCCGTTTAATCCGACAACGACAATAGAGTATAAGTTATTTGAACGATCTGATGTGCAACTAGAAATTTATACTCTACTTGGTCAGAAGATAATCACGCTCATCAACAAAAAACAGAACGTAGGACAGTATAGAGTAACATGGGATGGAAAAAATTTGAACGGAAATAAAGTGGCAAACGGAATTTATTTTTATTGTTTACGATCTGGAAAATATATAGAAAAGAAAAAAATGATTCTTTTGAAATAAATGAATAATCGCTGAAATAAATAACCACGGTTGTAAGACCGTGGTTTTTGTAAAGATTAAAGGCGTTTCGATTTTATGTCGAAACGCCTTTTAATGATTAAAATTTTCTCGTGTCTAAACGGATAAGAGTTTTTACGCCCTCTTCGTTCGCATACATACAATCTTTTGCCTCAACGGAGACATCGTAAGGATTTTGTAACGGAGTACCCCATAATTCCAGAGCTCCTGTTTCTTCTATTTTTCTATATCCTTCGATCCGTACCGCTTTTCCGTTCCAGCTCGTTCCCTTCTTGAGGTCGGTAACAATATCTCCGCTTCTTAATCCGAACAACGATCCTTCTTCTACTTCAATCGTATGCCCGGACAATGCTGTGATTTTTGTCATTTTTGTCCTTTTTCTCGTTTAATTTTAACCTCTATCACGTTTCGCATAACGCATCTTGACTTCTTTTTCAAGCCACGCCGCGTTATCTTTGATATTACTTTTATTAAGCGTGTGATCAGCCCCTGCTTTAAGCAGATCAGTATTCCAGCTATCATCAGAACTGTGTCCGATAATATAGATTTCTTTTTCTACTTTTATTTTTCGTATTTCCTTGATGACATCTGTACCGATCTTGATTTCATCTTTTACAGAGAGGAGATAATCAATGAAAAGAATCTCTGGTTTTTCTTGATTGATATCTTCGAGCGCGTTGAGAATGTCTGTACTGTACGCAAAAACTTTTACAACTCCAAAATTTTCGAGTACCGCTGTCCAAAAAATCTCAATGGATTGACGAAGCGAGTCATCATCTTCAAGTACCCACACTTCTATTGGTTTCATATTCGTTTTCCTTTCTTATGAAAAAATGTTTTTGATATATAATTTACCTGAAAATCTACCCTTGCCATATTCAACCTCAACGGAATCCCCTCGTTTAATTGAATCGTAGAATCCTTCGGTAACAGAAATTGAATCTTGCTGTTCATCTATATCAACAGTAAGCGACCAGCTTGGCGGATGATATAGAGTAGACGGCGAGGAAGTTTTTAATGTCGCATTATAAACAAAAACTGTTGACGTGTGCGCTGGCGTAAAATTTTTATTAACTATTTTCCCTTTGCCGCGTTTTGTTTGAATAAACCACGAATCAAGAGCATAGTTAATGAAATAAGCGACTAAGCCGATAATAAACAATGCAATCGCAATCATTACCATACCGAATATTGTCCCCACTGGCCAATCAGACAATATCTCAATAAAAAATTCTATCATTGTTTTTCTCCTTTTTATATTTTGTATTTAAGCCTAAAGATGTATATATCTTTGAGCTTAACACTGAATATAATATAGCATATTTCAATAATTTTGTCAAGAGCAATCCCCGTCTCACATTGCGGGACGGGGGTTTAATTGAATTTAGCTAGAGAAAAGCAATCCTTTTAATTCCATCTGTTTCAATTTCATATAGATGCCATTTTGGCGGGCAAGTTCTTCATGCGTGCCGATTTCTGCAATATGTCCTTCGTCTAATACCACAACGAGATCGGCCTGCATAATCGTGCTGAAACGATGCGCGATAATAAATATCGTTGACGAACGCGAGACAATCAATTCGTCAATCGCTTTTTGCACATGTTCTTGAGATTCCGCGTCAAGCGAACTCGTTGCTTCGTCGAGAATCAAAATCCGCGGGTTGCGGGCTAACGCGCGCGCAATCGCGAGTCTCTGCCGTTGACCTCCGGACAAATGAATGCCGTCTTCGCCGATCTGCGTGTGAATGCCTTTAGGCAATTTTTGGATGAAATCCCACAGATACGCTTTTTGCAATGATTGAATAATCTGTTCATCGGTAGTGCGCGGAGCAATAATGCGGATATTATCAATAAACGATCCGACGAATAATTCAACTTTTTGCGAAACAATTCCTATTACTTCTTTGCGATATCGATCGTAATCTATTTTTTTGAGATTGATGCCGTCAATCAAAATATCTCCGCTTTGCGGATCGTATTCGCGCATTAAAAGCGAAATCGCCGTGCTCTTGCCGCTTCCCGATCTACCGACAAATGCAACACACTGATTCGGTTCAACAGATAAATTAATATCATAGAGCGCGTGTTCCGAACTATTCGGATACGAAAATTGCACATCGTGAAATATAATTTTTCCCTTCAGATCAAGCGGCCATTCGGGATTGAGCGGCTGTTGCACCGCTGGAACAACGCTGAAAATTTTCGCCAAATCATTTAACGCTTCTCCACCCTCATTCATTCTTCTCTGCATATCATTAAATTGATGCAAATTGGAAAAAATTTTTTCCATCCACGCGGTTGCGAGAACAATTGAACCTAATTCTTTGACATCGGAAAATAGAAGCGCGATTGACACAAAAATACAAAACTTAAAAAATCCAATCAAATAACTTTGTTGAGAAAGCCCTTTAACAAATATCGCAAATTCTTTTTTATCCTGTGTGCAGTGATCTTTAAGCATCTGCCGATTTTCGTCACACAGCGAGTCTTCTATGCCGAATTGTTTAATCACGCGCCAATTTGAAGTCATTTCCGATCCAAAACTTTCAAGTTTTTTCATTCGTCTGCGCCACAGTTTTCGAAATGGACTATAGGTTTCGTTGTCCATATAAATTTTGACTAAGAGCGTCATGATAGCGATCAACGCGATAACACCGAAATTGATTCCCAGAAGCCATACGCCGATACCCGCGAGAAGAATTCTGATAAAATGCGGAATACCGTTAAAGATTATTTCGTCGAATAAATTAATGATTTTATCCGTCGCGCGTTCAATAAGCGATTCTTTTTCTCCGCTTGAATGTTCTGTGTGCCAATCAACGCTTAATTTCTGTTGTTTTCGATGCGCGTAATCCCACATAAGCGCCCATTGCGCCCAGAAGAATTCATGACGGCGTTTATCCATCTGCATCCACATCCACGTGGCGCACCATGCGAAAAATAACAATAAACCGCAGATGGCTATCATATACCATTGATTTTCGTGGCGCGTTAATCCGTCAAAAAATAATTTTATCGGATACGGTTCGGCAATAACTAAAATTTCACTGAAAATAATCCAAAAAAATGTTTTGCGCGCAAATTTTTTAACTTTTTCCGTATGCGGTCGTATCTCTGGTTTATGGAATTCACGCCATAATATCTTCAGGGATTCTTTTATATCTTTCATTGTTTATTCCTTTCTTCCTTTTTTATTTGCGCAGTGAGCGAGAGAAATGAAAGTACTCTTTCATTTCTGAGCGAACAAACAAACACAGGGTTACTACCCCGCAGCTCTACTGCGGAATCTGTGCCAGAGCTTTGCTCTGGGGTATAATACCCTTTATTTTATGTAATGAACAACCCCCCGTTTCGTAATGCGGAACGGGGTATGATGAAGTAATTACTATCTGTATTATTTCAGCAAACCTCGAACCGCATAGTAAAATTGACGCAAGCGCTAACTTCTCGATTTCCATCGAGAAATAAAATATCAAATATCATATTGTTTTTATACATATTTTTCCTAATTTTCCTTCTTAATAATAGGACGGCTGTAAAGGTATTTCGTTACATCTTACAATTTTTAAACTTTAAGAGATCCGATCTCTTAAAGTTT
>CAZVCF010000051.1:0-2161 GCA_964626355.1 uncultured Gammaproteobacteria bacterium | reverse complement strand
ATCTCTTAAAGTTTGTTTCTTATTGAAATTTATTATGATGCCAATCAAACCTTGACAAAAATATTGAGTATGTTATGCTTTACGCAGTTATCCAATAAGGATGACTATTTATAATACTTAACTAAGGAGAAAAAATATGCCAATGTGGTTAAAAGTAGTTATTGGTATTGCTCTTTTTGTTGTCCTTTGGAAAGTGATTCCGCTTATATGGGGTGTGATAAAATTAGTAATTTTCGCAGCCTTTATCTTGGCAATCATCTACGGTTTTTTCAAATATCTTGACGCCAAAAAAGCAAGCAATAGCGCAACAGGAGGAGGCGATTCTTCTCAGCCGCCTTCACCTCCATCACCACCTGCCAGTTAATAAATCAAAGGCAAAAATAATCGAGCCTCATTCCGTAAAACGGAGTGAGGCTTATCTTTTTAAAAAAACGAGTCTCATCACTTGCGATTTGTGTTTTTTTATAGTAAAGTTATTTTTAGTTCTATTAAAGAGTAAGAATAAAAGGAAAAATAAAAAATGCGTACAGTTGAACAATTGAAATATAGTTGGGAATATGACGAACGATGGCGCGGAATAACGCGTCCCTATAGCGCTGAAGATGTTATCCGCCTTCGCGGTTTAAGTGTTCCTTATTTTACGCGCGCGCACAAAAGCGCGCAAAAATTGTGGACACTTTTTGAGACGGAACCGTATGTCGCATCATTTGGCGCAGTAACCGGAATGCAAGCGGTACAAATGGTTCGCGCGGGACTCAAAGCGATTTATTGTAGCGGATGGCAAGTTGCCGGAGACAATAACGACGTTAATGAAACTTATCCTGATCAAAGTCTTTATACGGCAGACAGCGTGCCGCGATTGGTCAAAAGAATCAATAATGCGTTCGCGCGCGAGGATCAAAAGCAAACTGCGGCGGGAAAATATGACAAAGATTGGTTTGCGCCGATTATCGCTGATGCGGAAGCGGGATTTGGCGGTGTGCTGAATGTGTTCGAACTGATGAAGTGGATGATTGAAGCAGGCGCGGCAGGTGTACATTTAGAAGATCAGTTATCGTCTGCGAAAAAATGCGGCCATTTAGGCGGAAAAGTAGTTGTTCCAACAGGCGAATTTATTAAAAAATTAGTTGCGGCGCGTCTTGCCGCAGATATTCTCGATGTGCCAACGATACTGATTGCGCGAACTGATGCGAATAGCGCGACACTTTTAGCGAATGATATTGATGAGCGTGATCGGCCGTTTATTACGAGCGGTGAACTAAGAACCGAAGAAGGATTTTTCCGTGTTCACAGCGGCATTGAGGCGGCAATCGCGCGTGGACTTTCATACGCGCCATACGCGGATATGCTTTGGTGCGAAACATCAAAACCGGATCTTGCTGAAGCGCGAAAATTCGCTGAAGCGATTGATAAACAATTCCCCCATAAGTTGCTTGCGTACAATTGTTCACCAAGCTTTAACTGGAAAAAAAATTTAGATGACACGACTATCGCGAAATTTCAAACCGAGCTTGGCGCAATGGGATACAAATTTCAATTCATTACGCTTGCAGGATTCCATTTGATCAATTATTATGCTTTTGAATTTGCGAAAGCATACGCTCAAAAAGGAATGAGCGCGTATATTGAATTACAGGAAAAAGAATTCGCCACGGAAAAGAACGGTTACACTGCGGTTCGTCATCAAACGGAAGTCGGCACTGATTATTTCGATGCAGTTGTGCAAGTTATTTCCAAAAATACTTCAACGCTCGCTATGAACGATTCAACTGAAAAAGAACAGTTCAGTAAGTAGACTTAAAAATAATTCAAGTCCCGATAAAGTATATCGGGACTTATTTTGTCTTGTAAAATATGAATGCGAGATTTAAACAAAATCAAGTTTGAAAGCTCCAATTATTTCGAAATTCCATATCTACTTATTATTGCCATGGCAATAATAAGTAGATATGGAAAAAACACGTTTTTCACTTTTTACTACTCGTTATCTATCAACTATCTTGGTAGCGGGGGTGGGATTTAGTCACAACTCTCACGCTCGCCGTCGCTCGCATGAGGTCGCGACCCTGCCTCAAAAAAATTTTTTGCTAAAAATTTTTTCTCCGGCTTTCAAATCCCACTGCGCGAAAAAAAGCGCGTTCCTTATTTTTAACTTTTCACT
>CAZVCF010000050.1:0-7305 GCA_964626355.1 uncultured Gammaproteobacteria bacterium | reverse complement strand
TTTTAAATTTTGCACTGTCATTTTACATTTTGATTTTTAATTTTTGATTTATTGTATATATGTCTCATCGCGCTATTTTTTTAGGGTATGTTATCTTCGCAATTTTAATCATCATCCTCTATTACAATTGGGGGTTGGTGACGCCAGTCGCAAAAACATTTGATCCAAAAATGCTCTCTATTGAAAAAGGAGAGGGATTAAAAGAAATCGCGGCGAAGCTCGAATCGCAAGGACTGATTCGCGACCGAAGAATTTTTGAACTCTACGCGTTCTTAAGTAGCGCGCGCAAAAAATTCCTGCCGGGACGATATGAAGTCAGTCCTGATATGTCGCTCAAAAATATTATTCGTATCTTGATCTCCGAAACAAAAGCTCCGGAAAAAACAATTACGATCCCTGAAGGTCTTACGATAAAAGAAATCGCGAAAACGCTTTCCGAGAAAGAATTAGTAAACGAATCGGAATTTATCGCGGCGACGATGAATCCAAAACCAGAATGGTTGATCGGTTATCAAAGCATTCAAGAACGCCCTGACAGCGCGTCGCTTGAAGGATATTTATTCCCGGATACTTATCGTTTTTATGAAGATTCAACGCTCGAACAAATCATTCAAAAAATGATCGGCAATTTTGATGATAAAATAACACCTGAAATGCGCGCCGAGATGATACGACAAAAAAAATCACTTCATACGGTTTTGACGATTGCGAGTATCGTTGAATTGGAAGCGACGACTGAATCGGATCGCCGCTTGATTGCCGATATTTTTCTGCGACGATTGAAAATCGGTATGCCTCTGCAAGCCGATCCGACGGTTGATTACGCGCTTGGATATAAAAAACGAAGGCACACGCTTGATGATTTGAAAATCGATTCGCCCTACAATACGTATTTGCATAAAGAACTGCCGCCGGGACCAATCGATAATCCGGGGCTGACTTCAATCGACGCGGTTATCAATCCATTACCGAATGAATATTGGTATTTCTTCTCAACCCCTGACGGAAAAAATATTTTCAACAAAACAAAAGACGGGCACGACAAAGACAAGGCGAAATACCTTTGAAATAACTTAGGATTTGTTTTCCTATACCACCAATGAAATATAAAGGAATAGCGATTTTTGGAGCGCCGGGGAGTGGCAAGACGACCATAGCCAAATTATTTTTGGCTTCTTTTTTTTCAGCAAAACGGATCGAAGCATTCGACACCGTTATACATCCAGCCGTTTCCATTGAAAAAAAATTACCTAAGAGAGAAAACGCCTTCATTCGAGCGATCGATGGAATATATGGGAAAAAAATAAATAAAAAAATCTCTCGCGAAAAAGCACACAATTTTTTCAGTTATCTCAAAAATCGTTATTCCTCATCAGTTATCGCAAAAACAATACTATTCATCCATAAAAAAAGATTCCCGAAAAAAAATATTGTCATTGCAGGGATCAGAGGTTACCGGAACTCAACCTATTTCAAGAAAAATGGTTATCTGGTTGTTTATTTAAAAACTCCTGATAAATATTTATCGGCGCGTGTTTCTAAACGAGAAAATTTTTCTCAAAAAGAGGCGGAAAAAGAACGACAAATCGAGGAACGGCTTTTTTCAACAAACAAAGTCGAAAAAATCGCTCATATCTCTTTCAATACGGCGGTTACTACCAAAAAAGAAATAGTGAACCAAATAAAAGCGTTAGTTGAGATGGTTGAGTGCAAAAAATGCGTGAACACGAGCGCTAACCTATCAAGCGCAATCGGAAAATCGGGATTATGCGATGTCTGCGAAAGATATAAAAAAAATTTTAGCAAAGAGCCGTTGAAAAAGGAATTGGAGTTTTTGCTTTCACAAAAAAATTCCGGTCAGGGAAAGTACGATGCAATGGTTGGAATATCTGGCGGCAAAGACAGCACGGCGACCCTATACGAAACAAGCCGTATGGGGTTTACTCCTTTGGCGTTTTCGCTCGATACGCATTACTATCCCGAACATATTTTCAAGAGAGCGAAACAAGTCGCAAAAGAGCTCGGTATTGATTATAAAAAAATAGACGCGAGGAAATATATGCGTCCGATTGATCGTGTTTGTTTCGAAAAAACGGCAAGCCTCTACGACGAGCGCGATTCCATGGAACTTAAAGAAAAATTTAGAAAATGGTATGTGGAAGGCAGGAGACACTATTCAATCAAATGCCAGCATGCGATTCCGTTTGTAAGAACATGTCAATTATGTAGACGGCTTATTGTTCGCGCCTACTACGGAGAAGCCCAAAAACACGGAGTAAACGTACTTATTCTCGGAATTAATGAGTGGGCGGGGCTAAGTCAAGACAGCGAATCAAAAAAATTCATTTTCTCAGCAATACGAAAATTACAGCCATTCAAAAATAAGCCGCCTGTTTACATCGTTCATCTGCCGTTTCTTTTACAGAGAAAAATTAAAGATACAGAAAAAATTTTGGAAAAGTTAGGCTGGAGAATACCGCATGGCGAAAGATTGATTGAATCAAACTCAAATTCTTGCTTATTTGCAAAAGCGGCAGAAAATAAAGCCAGACGCATGCTTGGTTTTCACCCGGACGCTACTCGTCTTGCGCGAGAAGTCACGGTCGGATTTATCAGCAAGCAACAGGCGAAGTGTGCTTTAGAAAAAATTCATACTTATAATAGGAATGTTAAACAAGTTTTAAAAGAAGCTAAAGTTATTTGATGTGGTGATAAAAAAATTCTAGTCTCTCCAGTTGGAGCGGTGTTATCATTGCAAAACTTGACGTTTTTTGAGGAATATGATATATTAGTATCAGTGATTTATTGAGTAAAAATGAACAAAAATCATACACTCAATAGATGTATAATGAAGAGAAAAAAATGAAAAAATTGAAAATCGTATTGGGGATACTTTTTATTTTATTCGTATTCCACGAAACGAAAAGTTACGCGCAGGAACTTATTGGAGAATATTCTTCACCGGCATTTTCAGGTGGCCACGGGAGTTTTAGTATAGAAGGTGTGGATAAAATTATTTCTAAATTGAAATTAAATAAAACTGTTTCCGTAGACGGCAGTGTAGATCGCGAAAGTTATGTTCATGCAACCAATCTGATGGGCATGTATAATAGGGATACGGAAGAGCTTCCAAAGGGATATAAACGAGCAGTGATATTGAAAGAGCAACGTATCGTTTCCGGCGACAACTATAATTGGCAGGCGCTTGCAGTACTCGCAGACGGGACAATCGTTTTTTTAAAAGCATCGCCAGGAGCGGGAGAAAAAGTTGATATGATACTTGATCCGGGAATATATTTTGCTTTTAATAATCAAGACAACAAGTATACTATCAACGCGACCATTTCCGTGAATAAAAAAGAATACAAGGATAAAGATATTATTCTACTTGAGTTAATCACCGAATAATACATATATCCAACAAAACAGGAGTAATCGCATGTACAACACAATTTTTAAGGTCGGTGATATAATCGACTGGAAAGATGCGGATGTGTTAGAAAAATATAAAGCCGTTATCGGCGAGTATGGAAAAGGGCCTTTTGTCGTACTCAAGACAGAAGATGTTCCGTTCGCACAAATCGCACACACTCGCCATGAACAATGGGTTGTTATCGGAAAAAAGATAGGAACAGCAGTTTTTATCTATAAAAAATCCTCAAAGAAATGGATTGTTATAAATAAAAATACAAAGATTGAAAAATATTACGCCGACAACACATTTTCGGGTTTCTATTTCAGAAAAATTTCTGAGTAAATATATTAAGGGAATGATGTAAACGATCATTCCCTTAACTTGTTAAATTTTGTAAAGAGAGTACCGTACTATGAGTAGTGGTTCTTTTACAAAAAATTGAAGGAATATACATGTAATGAAAAAAATCGTTGTACTTTTGTTATGGTGCGCGCCGTTTCTCTTTGCGCGCCAGACAGCGAAACAAGACACGGTCACGCGCGCGGAATTTGATTCAGCCATCGCCGTAAAACTTTTACAAACTGAGATAGCGTTGTTTGAGATAGAAATGCTCGCCGATGAAGTATATGGAAAACGACTCGCGGTCTATAGCCAAATGGATTCGTGTTTGCAGTATGGACCGTGTAGTAAAGATTATGTTGAATTTTTATTTAATCGCCACTTCGCTCTGCGCGACAAATATCTGCGATTTCTCTTGCGAGAAGAATCTTATATCAGCATGCATATTGGATTACTCAAAATCGAGTACACGTCGTCACGAGACGTTCTTAATCTTCTCATTGCGTTTGATCCAAAAAACGACAGTGTGGATTACTTGAAACGAGAAATAGAAAAAATAAGAGTAGACAGTCTTAAATAAAGGTATTAACCTGTATTCTCTGCGCTCGCTCGGAAATGAAATAAGCCCCTCGTGCGCAACGCGCACAGGGGGCTCTTCTTATTTTCTATATTTTACTTTACCTAATTCCCTTCCGCCATAGGCGGATCCGCCTTCGGCGGAAAAAGCTAATTTCCTATCCCTATACCGGCACAACCGTGTCAAAGATCCATTCTTGTTTTTGCTTCATCAATTCCGCATAGATTTTATACGCAACCATCACGCCGTTAATCGCGCGATGCGGTTTCGGTTCTTCTTCGATGCCGAGAAATTTTGCGATGGAATTTAAGTTGAATTTTTCAAGTCCTTGACGGCGAAGCGCCTGCCACGCAAGCGAGCGCGTGTCTATCGCGTGGTAAAAATCAATCGCATGAACAATACCCGTTTTCTTAAACGCGTGATCAAGAAATTTTGAGTCAAATGACGCGTTCTGAGAACAAAAAACGGTTCCCGCTGTTTTATCCGCATAAATCTGCAACGCGTCTTTTAATCGTAACGATTCTTTCCATTGATCAGGCGAATAACCATTCACTGCCATCGCGGCAGACTGTGCAGTCTTGATATGCTCTGGTTTTACTTTCGCCTCCCATGTTTCCACGATCTCAAGTGTATCCTGCGCGGCAATCACAACACCGATTTCAATAATTTCATGCCACTCAACCGGATGCCGCGTCCACGGCGCGAACCATTTTCGTTTCCAGATAACCGGATCTAATCCAGTTGTTTCTAAATCGGTAATCGCAATCAATTTCTCAGTTAACTTTTTTTCTTCCATTTTTCTCTCCTTTACTATTTTGATACTGTACGACGCCCTCTCTCAATTATTTTTTGTAACATGATTTTAGTCTCCTTATATTTTGTTTTGTTATTCTATTCTTATATCAACACAACTGCATCGGAAGCCAATTCTTGTTTCTGTTTCATAATTTCTAAAGCTTTTCTGTTTGGCGAATCGGTAACAATTTTTTCTGCTTCGTCTATTGTTAGCCACTTTGCGTCATAAAATTCTTTAGTATCAACTTTGAAATTTACTCCATCTGTATTGATAAGATACCAAATATCGAAATGTATTTTGCACGACTGAACTCTATTCTCAATGGGAGTAATAGTGAACAAGAAAGGAGATGGAGTATTTTGAAAAAATTGTTTTACGCCAAGCTCTTCGTCTATTTCACGATTTAATGTTTTCAAGAGTCCCTCGCCTTCATCAATATGTCCGCCCGGAAAAAGCCAAAGACCAGCTTTTTTATGATGGACGATAAAAACCTTTTTACTTTTTGCATTATAGGGCAAGAAGTAAACGCAGAAATGTGTTTGCGGATTTTCGTCTCTTGTGAAAGCGCCTTCTTCCAGTCTTTTTAGAAAATTGACGTGAGTGTTCTCGTTATCACAGATTGATTTATCTATAATTTTTGAAATTTGATCGTATAGTGTATTCATAAATTGTTTCTCCTGTAACACGGTTTACCCTTTTTCAATTAATTTTTTCTGTTTTTTATCATTTATCTCGCTATTTTTCAATTTTTATTTACTTTGACTGATTATTTCTGTTTTTCATCGCCCATGCGACTGATCGCGCAAGCGATTCAAATGTTCCCGCATCGCTCCAAAATCCTTTCACGAATTCCGCGCTCAATTTTTTCTGCGCGCAATAATTATTATTTACATCAGTTATTTCTAATTCATCACGTTTTGATGGCTTCAACGTCTTAATAATATCAAACACCTGCGTGTCATATTGATACAAACCAGTAACCGCGTATGATGACGGTGGTTTTTTTGGCTTTTCGACAATACTCAGTATCTTTTTATTTTTGACGAGCGCAACGCCGAATCGTTCTGGATCGGGTACTTTTTTGAGAAATACGCGCGCGCCTTCGCGAAATGAAGCGATGGCTTCACTAAAAGTATTTTCAAAAATATTGTCACCAAGAATGACAGTAATCGATTCTCCTGATGCGAAATCTTTTGCAAGCAAAAGCGCATGTGCGATGCCGCCTGCCGTATCTTGCACTTTATACGTAAACCGCGCGCGAAAATCTTTTCCTGATCCGAGATATTCAATAAAATGTCCTGCGTGTTCTCTACCTGATATAATAAGAATATCTTTAATGTCTGCTGACAATAGAGTATAAAGCGGATACTCAATCATCGGACGATTAAATATCGGCAACAAATGTTTATTCGTCAAATTCGTCAACGGCAAAAGCCGACTGCCGGTTCCTCCTGCTAATATAACGCCTTTCATTCAATTCCTTTTGTTATCATCCTGTAATGAACTCTATATTGAATATACAAAAAGATTAAAAATTTGGCAAGGGGTTAAATTGTAATTTTCAAAAAAATAAATATACTATAATAGACCTGTTGCCGATGTAGCTCAGCGGCAGAGCGGACGTTTCATAAGCGTTAGGTCGGAGGTTCGACTCCTCCCATCGGCAATGGAATACAAGGACAAACAGTGATTGGAAAGGGCTCTGAAATAATTGCGCACTGTGCAAGGAGTCGAAAGCCGCAAGCGCGGCGGCGCTGAGGCGGGGTCGCGAAAATTTTCAGCAGGAAATTATCCGTGACCGACTCCTCCCATCGGCACCAAGAATAGCTTTTTAGGCTTTAGCTTCTTAGGATTTAGAAAATATACATTGGATGCGCGGGCGCATAGCTCAGCGGTAGAGCGTTCGCTTCACACGCGAGAGGTCTCTGGTTCAATCCCAGATGCGCCCACCAGAATAGCTTTTTAAGTTTTTAGCTTTTTAGGAAACAGATACAACGTTGACTCGTTATAATTTTTGGTGAATGTTAAAAATAATGTGTTAATAGTTGATATTTTTTTATGGATGGTTGCGCCGAATGGTAAAGCACCTGCCTTACAGCGGAGGGGTTCCAGAGTGGACGAATGGGATGGTCTTGAAAACCATTAGGCCTGCAAAGGCCTCGCGAGTTCGAATCTCGC
>CAZVCF010000049.1:0-7628 GCA_964626355.1 uncultured Gammaproteobacteria bacterium | reverse complement strand
TCGCTGGAACTGGGGCGGGGCTTGACAAAATTTAGACGTTATTTCATAATAGCAATCAATGCTCTTTACATAAATGTAGTAAAAGCAAAAAAAAGTGTCCGCCATATCGCTTTCTACAGCGCGTATTCTCCGCCAGCTGGTGGATCGAATATATAACGCAGTTTATTGAAAGCTAATCGGACAAAACCATCCATACCGGATGGAAAAATAGAGGAAAAAATGGAAACATTAACCAAATTCCAAGTAAAGATTTACGTTATGGGACAAGATCCCATAGTGTATGAGCAAAACGACAATTCTCCTATTACAGTGGCGCAAGTTCTCTCAAAGAAAGGAATTAAGGTTGCCGATCAAACAAGCGTCAGAATAAATGGAAAACCAGGGAATCTTAACGAGCTCTTACAGAATAACGACCAAGTCGTTATTTCTCAAAATATCCGCGGTGGTGTAGTTACTGGCATAGAGATTTCAAGAGAATAAAAATAAGTAAGAATAAATAAGATAGAAATAAAAAATATTAAAGGCGGTTGGCACGCAAAGTGTTCCTAACCGCCTTTTTGCTTTCCTTTAACTTATGACTTACCCGTTTGGATGCAATTCAAGGAAAAAGCGAGAAGCGGAATAAGCCGTATTGTAATTATACGGTGTTGAGCACCGCAGCTTTTGACGCAGAAGTGCGCCAAACGCGGAAGTCATTCAACCATAAAAGGAGGTGGAAGTATGAAATGGTATGTAATGCCATGTGATCACGCGACGCGAGAACAGCTCGTTTCAGAAGGATGCGTTATTGCCGACGTGAATGGACAGCAAGATCTTATCGCGTTTCCCGAAAGCGAAGCGCGGCGCATATTTGGAATCTGCAGTATTGATTCATTTACCGAAGAACAGCTTGATCAACCGAATGTATTTCTCATCAAAATCGGCGGACCGTCGCGACCGGTAAGAAAAAATGAGGTTTTTATACAATCTCATGAAGCGTCCGCCCAATTAAGACCGTTGCTCGAAGATTACGCAAACAAATATAGAACGAGTATTAATCTTCTCGTTCCTCATGGAAATCCCGACGCGCTGCGAAGTGGTTCGACGCTCAATATCTTTATATGGAGTCTTCCGAAAGGCGCAGGTCCATTGCAAAAAATGCGCTATACAACCGTATTCGGCTATGACCTCCCCGATGGCGCACGAGACGGGCTTGAACCGACTGATGACGGAATACCGATCACTGATGATGACGATCAAATTGTCGCGCAAGTATGGCCAAAAAATATATTTATCCTCTTTGACTTGACACACGTTAACGGAGATCATTTAATTCCAGTCGCGCGCGTGATCCTTGATAAAGCGATTCCTATTGCGTTGGACGCTTCGTCTTCCCGCGAATCCGGAAAAGCGAAAAAACAAAAAAAAGACAATAAACAGCTCTATATAGAACTCTGCAAAAAACGGATTGTGAGCGAGGTTGATTCTATGCGCGACGCGCTTGAAAAAGTAAAAATGGACCGAGAGATTGTCTCAAAAAGATTTATTGATTTAATCAGAATTGAAGAAGAACTTTCGCTGAGATTAGGACCAGCGAGCGGCATTCTCGTTGAATATGAAAAACGTTTTGCCGATGAGTATGAAAAACTCTTGACCGTTCCGCATATTAGAACGGTTGATATAAAAAATGGCGTGCTCATTGCGTACACTGATACGATTACCATCGAGTATGATGGAAAAATCTACACAATCGGAGAATTTAGAATAGAAATTAAGTTGAACGGCTCTATCAAAATTGATAATCTCACCAATAAACGAGATGGCTATAATCATCCTCATGTAAGTGGCGAAGGCAACCCATGCTTAGGGAATATCGCAGAGAGTATTGCGAAATTGATAGCGCGGTATGAATTTTCTTTTGCTATGCAATTGTTAGTGCAATATCTTGAGACTTATAATAATGGAAGCCCGGTGCATCAGATATCGTATTGGAAATAAGAATAGAATTACGCCCCTGCATGCGCGGGGCTCCCTGCGAATACAGGACGAATTATGAATGATGAAGTATGAATTGGAAATATAAAAATATGGCGGCTTCGCGAGACGAAGCCGTCATAGAAAAAAAATAACGTGAAAAAGAGGTGAAACGTATGAAATGGTATATCGCGCAAATGCGACCAGAACAATATAAACAAATTATTGATAGCCATGAACACATTCTTACTGACTATGGCGAAAATCAAATCGCCTTTCCGGAAAGTGAATTAGATTCCATTCTCGCATTGTGCAGTATAAAAGAATTCACTGAAGAAAAAACAAGCGAAGAAAATGTATATCTCATCAAACCGACGCGCCATAAAGTGCATATTCAAAATGTAGAATATGCTGAAAAACTCCGTAAAACGTTAGAGATTTATTCGGGAGTATTTGATATCGATATTGATTTTCGTGTTCCGCATGGCAAAGGCGCCGAGGCTGTATTTGATGACACCCTATTGCATATTTTTGTATATAGTTTTCCTCTTACAGCAAACAACAATTACGAAGCAACGCGTTATGGCATGCTTTTTGATTATTCCCTTCCCAATGAGACGCGCGACGGTTTTTCTTCAAAAAACTGCGGAATCTCTATCTCCGATAAGAACGGCGTAATCTGCGCAGAAGTGTTCCCACGCAACATCTTTATTCTTTTCGATCTCACGCATAATGCCGACACATACGGATTATATCTGATTCCCCTTGCAAAAATTATTCTTGATCAGGCAATTCCACTTGCGCTCAAACCTGGCGATAAATTTGTAGAAGAACTGAAAAAAATTACTGAACAAAAACGCCGTGAGACGATCGAGAAAAATAAAAATGCGTATATAGCGGCATGTAAAAAAAGAATAGAAATTGAATGTCAAAATATACAAAAAACAATATCAGCAACTGATGCGCAACTACGAGCTATGTCAACCAACTTTATCGAACTCTCCCGTGGACAAGAAACATTAATCATGCGATTAAACATGTTAACCAAGCGTCAGACGCAAGAAGAGGAACGATTCATTGAAGAATACAAAAAATTATTTGAGATGCCTTACGTCGAATCTGTTGATGTATCAGAAAATCGGATCATCGTTTCTACTGATTGTATTTCTATCAGATATGACGATCATGTCTACGCTATCGGAAAATTTACTATAGATATAGAGATCAACAGCGGTCTTACTATTAAAAACACGACGCGACGACTGAGTATCGACGATTATTATTATGACCATCCGCATATACGCGGTGGATCACCCTGTCTTGGCAATATCGGAGATAGTATTACGAAACTTATTTCGCGTTATGAATTCTCGCTTGTTATTCAATTGCTTGTTCAATTTCTCGAGACCTATAATCCAGAAAATCCTTATAAAGCAATAAGTTATTGGAAATAAGAATGGGATTACGCCCTGCATTCGCAGGGCGCCCTGCGAATGCAGGGCGAATGCTAAATCATAGATTACAAATAAAAAAAAGATGACTCTCCTTCACCCCGATGACCATCGGGACTACAGAAGGACTAAACCTGCCTTCGTATAAAACTACGGCAAGGCAAAGGGAAAAAACAAAAATGAAGATAGAATTTAAAGAACGACCAAAACTTTATATTGAACCGCGCGCGGCTCTCAAATTGCGCTATTATATAAAAGCTTGCGAAAATGAAATATCTGGTTTAGGAAAAGTTTTGCATCTCGGCGGGATGAAATTTCTTATTCAAGACATCTTTATCCTTGAACAAGAAGGCGGTAGCGCTCATACTGTAATGAATGGTGATGCAGTGACGCAATTCATCGAAGCATACATCGCGCGAGAAGGCAATAATCCGAAAGATCTTAAACTATGGTGGCACTCTCATGCGAATATGAGCACGTTTTTCTCCAGTACCGATACCTCGACGATGAATGATCTTGTTGAGAATAATAACAGCGATTATATGATCGGAATCGTCGGGAACCGAAAAGATGATATACAATGCCGCATTGAATTTAGAAAACCGTTTCATTTCACCGTTGAAAATATTCCCTTAGATCTTTACTATTCGGATGATGACACGCTTAAAAAAGAAATTGAGGAAGAAGTAAAAATAAAAGTAAAAAATCGTTGGTACGACTTCCGTACGCCTTATCTTAATCAAGGATATTTTCAGAAACAGACAGAAGAAGTCCATAAGTCTTCAATTATCATACCGAATGCCGAAAACGCGCAACCGCCATCTGTCCAACAGCCAGACGCGCACGAAGAACAAAAAATGAACACGCTTGTAGATCCTCTGGATGTGGATTCTATCGCTGCGCAGATTATTGACGATGATAAAGATGATAAAAGTGGAAAGATACGATTCTCGTGGAAGAAAAAAAAGAAAAATCAAAAAGAAAATCCATCTGGTTTCCCTGGCGAAGAATTCCTCGATTAATCTTAAAAATGACGCGCACCCCGCAGCGCGAGGTGCGCGTCTTTCAGAAAGGAGCAGTTGCATATGATTACAGATTTCTGGCGCCAGATGGATATTATTTCTTCTGACTTGCTAAAAAAATATCCTCTGACAATTATCGGAGCCGGCGGCATCGGATCGCCAACTGGAATTTTATTCGGCAAGATGGGATTCTGCGACATCACTATTTATGATCATGATGCGATAGAAACGCATAATCTTCCGAATCAATTATACAAACTTGATAGTATCGGAAAACCAAAAGCGGAAACGTTAAAAAACGATATCAACGAATATAGCGAAGCGATCGTTGAAGCGAAAAATGAAAAATATGAATCGCAACCGTTATCCGGCATTGTCATCAGCGGCGTTGATTCAATGGCAGCGCGAAAAGCAATATGGAATAAAGTAAAATTCAATATGAGAGTCCCCTTCTATATTGAAGGGAGAATGGGCGCCGAGTCCGGAATGATTTACAGTTTCAATCCATGCGATCCTGATAAAATAAAATCGTATGAAGCAACTTTATATTCCGACGAAAAAAGCGTTGAACTGCCTTGCACGCGGCGAGCGATCATTTACAATACGTTTTTTATTTCCAGTCTTATGGGCCGTAACGTAAAAACATTTCTTATCGGCAAACCGGTTCCCTTTGAAATACTTTTCGATCTGACCAATCTTGATTTCTTCAAATTCTATTAAAATCTTTTTGCTTACCAGGAAGTGAAAATTCGAGATGTGTTTTTCTCTTTTCTGCGATGAGACAATGCGTTGACTTGATTTTTTCCCATCACGCGTAACAGTGTCATCAAAAGATACAAACAAAGAAACTCGAATTTCTACTTCCTGGCTTTATAATCAAAAAACCCTTTATTTTAAAGGGTTTTTTCTTTTTCATAAGTTATACACACCTGCAGGAATATAAAAACTTGACAGTGTTTTATAAAAGATATACTATTATTTACGCTTCATAATTTAACAAAAAATTTGTTTACTATTGTACAGCACAACAATAAAAGAGCGGGTGTGAAAAATCACTTGAAGAAATAGCGCGTGTGATGACGCGTTGTGTATACACCCCGCTCAATCAGCGGGTTTTTATTTTAGAACTTTCTTGTTTGGCGCATTACTTTGTCGCTCGCTTCGTTTGACGCTCACCGTACTTCGCTTTAGTACGGCTCGCATCAAGCCTCGCTCGCTCCTCGTACTGCATCCAAACAAGAAAGTTCTAATTACGGAAAAATAAAAAACTATGGAATAGAAAGGATGATTATGAAGTTGCTCATTACAATTTGGACTTTATCTAAATCGAAATGTAAATAGCCCTGTTGCGTGATAATTTTCGTAACGAACTATTCAGATTGTAAGCGAGGCGAAGCAAAAATTTTGAGGCATATACGGAGTATCTGTTGAAAAATTTTTGCAAAGCCGTAGCCACAATATGAATAGTGTAGTAGAAAGGTTATTACGCAACAGGGCTAACATTTCACCCACAGTATTTAGATAAAGAAAATTAGGACTTCCGTGTTTGATGCGTCATACTTTTTATTGCGGAGAGAAATGTATTTTTACAACATTGGGTTGGCAGTGGGAACAATAATGTAGTAGTCGCCGAAGGCGACTACGTAATTAAAGAAAAGGCAGTTATAAAAATATATTTCTCTCCGCAATGCCGCACTAAACGCGGAAGTCCTAAAATAGAATATTCACTGTGGGGTAAAAGACGCCAGTGTGGATGGCGGATGCCTTGCGAGAGAGAGCCGATGAAGGACGCGGCAGCCTGCGATAAGCCTCGGGAAGGTGGCGAGCAACCGGTGATCCGAGGATTTCCGAATGGGGAAACCTACTATCGTAAAACGATAGTGCGTTCCGATGAAAATCGGAATGAGGGCACCTCGGGAAGTGAAACATCTCAGTACCGAGAGGAAAAGAACACTCTATCCTCTTCGGAGGAATACTATTATATCAGCGTGGTAGAGCCCATCTCAAAGATATTTTTCGTTACGAAATTTTTTAATTTCGCGCGAGACGAGAAGCGACGACGAAACTGTATTAATGAAATAAATACAGTGAGGAGGAGCGACGATGTCGTAGCCGAAATTGAAAATTGCAGTAGGAAAAAATTTTTGAGATGGGTTCTTGAGTCCATCGTTGGTATAATGGTATGTGATTCCCAAAGTAGTGGCGAGCGAAATGGGAACAGTCTAAACGCATTTTATTCTTACTTGAGTAAGGTTATCGGGAAGAGCAATCTTTTTGGTAATTAAGCTTTAGGAAAGGATTCTGGTCTAAAATAATAAAGTGCGCGTTGCGAGAGGCAAAAATTTTTCCTTCCAGAAAAAGGAAAGGCGGAACGGCAATCGTATAACGGAATTCGCTGGAATGCGAAACAACATAAGGTGAAAGTCCTGTACGTGCAATACGACTGCATTCTGTCATTTTGTTTTCTCAAGTAGAACGGGACACGTGAAATCCCGCTCGAATCAGTTCCGACTATGGAATAAGACTAAATACTCTCTCTCAGCGATAGTGAACTAGTACCGCGAGGGAAAGGTGAAAAGCAGCCCGGAAGGGCGATGAAATAGTCTCTGAAACCATCCACTAACAAAGAGTCACGCGAGCGCTTTGCGTTCGTGTGGCGTTCCTATTGAAGAATGAAGCAGCGAGTTTACGTCGCGAGCGAGACGAATTCCACTTACGGAAGAGTCGCAGCGAAAGCGAAATAGGTCTGAAATGGGCCTTTAGTTCGCGATGTAAAACCCGAAACCGGGTGAGCTACCCATGAGCAGGATGAACTCCGACGAAGGTCGGAGGGAGGTCCGAACCCGTTCGCCGTGCAATACGTTGGGATGACTTGTGGGTAGGAGTGAAAAGCTAATCGAACTCGGTGATAGCTGGTTCTCCCCGAAATAGTTTTAGAACTAGCCTCTTCTGTTTCAACATGGTGGTAGAGCTACTGAATTGGTTGCGGTGGAGCGATCCTACGCAACTAAACCAAACTCCGAATGCCGTGTTGTTAAGGAAGGGAGTCAGACCATGGGGGCGAAGCTCCATCGGTCGCAAGGGAAACAGCCCAGATCCTTATCTAAGGTCCCTAAATGTCAGTTAAGTGTGAAAGGAAGTGGAGATACTCAAACAACCAGGAGGTTGGCTTAGAAGCAGCCATCCTTTAAAGAAAGCGTAA
>CAZVCF010000048.1:0-7855 GCA_964626355.1 uncultured Gammaproteobacteria bacterium | reverse complement strand
CCGATTTATGCGGTTCGATAATCGCTCACTGATCTCCGCGGCAATCTTGTTGGTGCTCGTATTCATCACTATTATCTTTATCCATTCTTCCATAAAATTTTCAATATGATATGTGCCTGCACCGACACAAGCCCAGCAAAACTGATTAACGGGGTGAGATTGATGGAAATATAAATTTGATTTTCCGAAAAAATGCTCAATCTCTGCGATACAACTTTTAATACAGTTATTATATGAGCTAAAACTGAATGGTATACAACGAACATCATGCGATACCCCCGCGCCATTTTCAGGATAACCATCTATATAATATGCATCAGCTAATGATAGTATAATAATATAATTGGTATGCTCATTCATATTGTACCTACCTTTCTTTTGGTTTTTATTTTGTTATATAAAGAACTGCTATTTTTGAAACGATAAAATAGTTATCATCTCAAAGATAGGGCGAATAAATCCTCATCTCTCCCGTAACTGCGTTACTTGTGGAGCCGGTTTTTATTCGCCTTAAAAACAGTGATAGTATGTTTATCTTTATGAATGGAATAGCGTAAAGACAAACTTGACACAAAATAATGTGTGTTTGCGCGAGACTCGTATTCTTCACAATAAATTACTAAGAAAGATTCGTCTCTCACTTTCTTAATAATTAGAGTTTAGGCCACATATTTGTATCCATTTGATTATATGCGGTATTCCACGCCGCTCTATAACCCATAGGGCACGTAACCCTCGGTTGACCTATGGCGGTACTATCATCCGCCAACCTATCGGTATGCATCGATATAAATATTATTTTTTTCTAATGAACCTTGAAGTATAACTACTATAGCATATATGCAAAAATTTGTCAAGTGCTTTATGCTATATATCTTAAAAGTGTAATAAAATCAATACTTATAATGAATTATAATAACAGTATACACTGTCATTAAATTTTTGTCAAGCCCCATATTCCAATCAAGTATCGAGGCAAATAAAAAAACAAAAAAAATACTATTTTTCGATAGAAAAAGAGTAGTAAAAAAATACTGTCTACACCATTCGTTTTAATTCATCAATAGTTAGATGAAGTTTTTTTAAAATTCCGTGGAGCGTTCCTTTTTTAATAACTTTGTGGCGAGGAATAACGATGATTTCTCTTCCTAGAGAACTTGCTCTCTCAAATTTCATATGGCTTCCCTTCTGACTCTTTAAATGAAAGTGCAGTTGAGACAAAATACGCGCGCAGTCATCTCCAGAAAATTGCGGCAATTTATTTCCCATATATAGTAACTGGAACGATAAATTCTTTGCGCGCGCGATGAATAAGTTCTGTAAATTCTTGTTCGTCTTCTAAATATAATTCAATTGCTTCTTTTATATTCTCTACCGCCTCTTCAAATGTATCTCCTTGCGAAAAACAACCCGGCAACGATGGGACACTTACACTATAACCATCTTCTTCCTCGGTAAAAACTGCGTTAAAACTCGATATTTCCTTTTTGATTTTTGATTGTTTTTTCATAACTCTAACGGATGATTATGAATACTATAACACTATAGTAATAACAAATAAAAAAGTGTCAACCTCACCTCATTTCCATGCAGAATGTATTATGAATTTTAATAGACAATGCTACGGACGGCTTCGCTGACGCTTCGCCATTTCCCAACATAATTCAAAAATCATTTTCATTGTGTCGGTGAAAGCGGCGCTTTCTATTAAAATAGTGGTAAGTGACTTATCCCAGATTGTATAGGTCACTTTGTTTCCCCAAATAGCGATATTAACTTTCGGGTTATAGATATCGCGCGAGAGCGTGCGCGTTTCGCGTAAATCATTTGGATCATCTGTCTTGACCGCGGACGCAAGCGGACTTTCGGGAATCAAGAGCCTCGTTTTAATCTTTTTCTGCAATTTCAATTTAGTATATTCCTTCAAAAAAAGACTGAGCACATTAAATTTCTCCGTGCTGACGCCGAAACGCAAAATTTCTCCGCCGCGCGGCTGTTCAAGCGTCATTCCATAAATTTCTTTAAATCCTTCCTCGCCCTCAAAAAAACGTACATTCGCCTTGTCCTGTTGTTTAAGATAATGTAACGCTTCCAATTGCGGAATAAGCGTCTGGCTCATTACCTTTTTTAATCGCAACTGCTCTTCTTCTTTCATTATAAACTTCATAACGCTTTCCGCGCTTTCCGCGTAATAATTTTTCCGTTTTCCTTTTACAAAAAATTTTATCACACCGTGTTCAAGAAGCCGATTGATAACAAACGCTACGGTCGAACGCGGAAGATGAGTAATTTCTTCAATCTCCGCGATAGATAACGCGCCGCGCGGCAAAAGTTCCAGATAGATGGTAATTTCCGGCTCCGTAAATCCGATTTTTTTTAAATTTTCTCTTAATGATTGATGATTATCCATACTGGGGATTTACCGTATTTTATTTTCTATTTTTTATATTCTAATCTTTTTCGCTGCCATCGCGCGGGCGAGTTCAACGAAGAAACGCACACCGAAACCTTTCGCGCCTTTCGCAAGATGCTCGCCGTCCAATGGCGTCATCACCGGCGCCATATCAAGGTGCGCCCACGGGTATTTTTTTGCGAATTGATATAAAAACATCGCCGCGGTTGTCGCGCCGCCATATCGTTTATACTTCCCTAAATTCGCTACATCGCCATGCGTGCCTTTGACTTCTTCTTCATATTCTTCATCAAGCGGAAGATGCCATATCGGTTCTCCTGCCGCATCGCCAAGTTGTTCAAGCGCTTCAGCTATTTGATGATTTTTGGTAAATAATCCAGCTTTGCGCAATCCTAAAGCGATCATGCACGCGCCAGTCAATGTCGCAATATCAACAACAAACGCCGGATTATATTTTTCCGCGTACGTTAACGCGTCGGATAAAATTACACGACCCTCCGCATCCGTATTCAAAATTTCAATTGTTTTTCCGGACATTGTTGTAAGAATATCGCCAGGGTGATAGCTTGACCCTGACGGCATATTTTCAACCGCAGGCACAAGCCCGACAACATTCAATTTTATTTTTAATCGCGCGATTGCCCCGAGCGCGTTGATGACCGCGGCGCCGCCGGACATGTCCATCCACATTTCGTTCATCCCCTCTTCCGGTTTCAGGTTCAATCCGCCCGTATCGAAGGTCACTCCCTTTCCAACGAGCACCAATGGCTTATCGCCTTTTTTACCGCCAGCGTATTCCATAATAATAAATTTCGGCTTGATATCTGACCCTTGTCCAACTCCCAATACTCCGCCCATTTTTAATTTTTCCATTTCTTTTTCGTCCAAAACTTTACAGATTATACTCGCATCTTTCGCGATTTTCACCGCCTCGCGCGCCAATACATCCGGCTTCATATCAATTCCGGGAATGTTCACCAGTTCGCGCGTGTAATTAACCGCGTGCGCGATTATCAGTCCTGACTCAATGCTTTTTGCATATTCAGTTTTTGGTTTCTGAAAAATAAATTCAATCGACGCGAGTGTTTTCTTTTCTTCTTGTTGTTTATAAGTGGTAAATTCATACGCCGCGAGTTCGCTGTTAATGACCGCCTGTTCAACGATCGCGCGCGCGTCAGCGCCTTTCACGACAAGTCCGTCAATCCATATTGATACACTCTCTATTTTATATTGATTCGCGAGTTGAACCGATTGTCGCGTTTTCAACGCCATTTTTTTAAACGCAAAATTTTTCTCATCTCCTTTTCCAATGAAAAAAATCTTTCTTCCTGATTCCGGCGCAACAACAAATCGAGCTGTTTTCTGTTTACCGTCAAAATTATTTTTCATGTATTCTTTGAGATATTTTTGATCTCCGAGCGAAAACAATTTCAAAAAGTCATTCGGCAACGATTCGTTTTCAAAAAGATACAACACAATCGCGCTTTTTTCATTCACTTTTTGCAATGAAACAATAGTATAGTTCATGTAAATAGGAGTTAAGAAATAAGCTGTTAGGCTATTAGGAAAAAATTCATCGAAAAAAATTTCGTAATTCAAGATTCTTATGATACAAAAAAAACAGAATTATGCAAGTTCAAGTTTAAAAAATAACCTGCGGAGGTCGAGCCTCCGCAGGTTAAAATTTTGTTTTTTTATTCCTAATCTCCTAACCCCCTAAAACCTAATCTCCTATTCATCATTTTTCCTGCAAGGTTTGGCCCGGATAGCAAAGGGTTTTATCGCATCCGTACCGATAATTATTTGATGAATATCCTGATTGGCTCGGATTCACATTGCAACCGCTGTTAATTGATGATGCGGGCGATTCGCCTGACTCGGTGATATTCGTCACTTTATAATAATATTGATCATTCGGTAAAACATTTTTATCCTGATACGCGCAACAGGTTGTCGAACTATAACTGCTGTAACTGCACGAAACTGTGCATCCGGGCGTTGAAGTTGCCGCGACCGAATATGACTGATAATCTTCTTTAATTTCTTCGGGAGATTTCACGCGATTATAAATCGCAACCGCGTCAAGAATGCCATTGAATCCGCCGCCATATCCTCCAAGATAGAGATTATATGATGTCTGCGATCGCGCGCTCGACAACACGGCGCTCGACGTTGAGATCACACCGTTAATATACAATCTCGCCGTGCTATTGCCGTTATACGTTGCGGCAACATGATACCAATTATTTGGAGCTATAGTATTCACCGATGTAGTAACGATTCTGCTATTAGCCGATATATCTTTAAAATCAATTTGTAAAAAATTACTATGACTCAAAGTCACTCCTGCAGTAGAACCATTATTATATTCAATGATATTTTGTGAACTCGTAACGCTCGGTTTCATCCATAATTCAATGGTAATCGAACTTGACGCATTCAGCGCTGTGCTTGATGACACTTTTATGTAATCGCCGCTCCCGTCGAAAATTCCGCCATTGCTGAATTTGCCGCTCGCTGTGGTACTCGCATTTCCAAATGCCTGCCCGCTGTTATTATTCTGCGATGAATCAAACACCTCTCCGGCAGTGCCGTTCCAGCTCGATTCATTCATCAGCCAAAATCCTTTAAGCCCGTTATACGAAATTCCCTCCCCGAAATGCGCAACCATATCACATCCGGAACTCGTTAAAGTGTCGCACGTTGTTGTTGCTAAAGAACGATAGATATTGTACCCGGCAATGGAACTAGTGTTGGCCGCAGCGCGCCATTTCAAAGACATAATGCCGCACGCGCTTCCATCAACATACGGCGCGTTCGGAGCGCATAATGTTGTTTTTTTGAAATACGGTTGAGGATATGTTGGTGGTTGATTCGACGCGTACGTGCTTCCGGCTGAATTTTCCGCTTTCACCCGATAACAATATCCGGTGACTTGCGCAAGACTTGTATCTTGCACGGAACACTCGCTCGCGGAACATGAGCCAGCCGGCACAGGAAGCTCCGAAAATGAACCACTCGTTGTGCATCCAGCCGATGTTGTTGTCGCGTACCGTTCGTAAGTATACCATTCTGCCCAATTTGTCGGCGACCACAAAAGATTCAATGACGCTTTGTCATTCGCATCGCACGAACCATTGGTGATATTAAATCCGCCGAACGCAGGCGGCGTGCTAATTGTCGGATAACCAAACTGCACCCATCCGTATGTATCATTCCATGACCATCCATTCAACCAATAATAATCGCTGAATTGCATCATATCAACGCCAAAATAGGTTCCCGCGGTTGACGTGCCTTTCAATTTAATAAAACCGTCGGTACCTAAATTTTGAACTTGAGCCCATCCGGAAATCTCAGTGTGTGAATCGTCCCATAGTTGTTCCGCAGTGCGCGCTTCGATAAAAATCGCCACATTATCAACCACGCCGTTAAAATATCCTCCTCCGGACGAAGAACTTGCGATATATAATTTTCCGGTAGTATTCGGAATGGTAGTAGTCGTACTCGTTACTTTTTGAACGCCATCAAGATAAAAAGCGCCGCCAGTCGATGTGGCATACGTACATCCAAGATGATGCCACGCGTTCACCGCAAGCGAATCTGTCGCGTTCATCGCCAGCGAACCAAGAAGACACCACGCGCTTGTGGTGCCGTTATTGTTATACAATTCGAACGCATATTGATTCGTCCCGGACGAATCACGTTTTGACAAAATCGTACTCGTACTACTCGTTGCCGGCTTTGATTCCATACGGAACCATGTATCGATCGTAAAATTTGTATTTTGTAAATCAAGACTACTCGCATCATCTGCTTGCAAGTAATCATCAGAACCGTCAAAAAGTAAACCGTTACTAAATTTTCCAGTCGCAAGAATTGGTGAACTTGTCGCATATTGCGGCTTGAGCGTACCAGTAAAACCGCTGCTGGAAAAATCAGTAATCGTTCCGCCTGCCGCGATACTATCCATTTTCCAATGGAGAATTGAATTGGTATTACCGCAGTTGCCGTTGGTCACATTAAAATTCGCGCCACAATCCGCGATGCAATTGCCGCCGCTCAATTTTCCAACACACATCCATGAAGTTTGCCCGTCAGGCGCGGTCGTACTGCATGTCGATCCAAAACAAAACCAACCAGAATTATCGCTCCACCCGTATCCCGACACACTACTTGAAGCGCTGCTATAGTGCACACCATAATCAGTGCTTGTCGCTCCTGCAACGCATTGAGTTTCAAAAGCTCCATCGCTGTTAAAATCGTTATAACAGTTCATTGAAACCCATCCGCTTGTATCCGACCATGCCCATCCGCGTTGGTTGTCCGTTGAACTTCCTTTTGCTTCATATGCCGAAGGCCAAAGGGAAAGATAGATAGTGCGAGTAAAAAAAACTCCCGTGATAATGACCGCTATAAGCGCTATAAAAAGCGAAAATTGAATTAACCGAGCGTCGATTTGAGCGGCGCACCATCGCAAAGAACGATACGCTGGTTTCAACACTTTGCGCGCCACGCTCAGCGTGACAAATTGAAACGCTGAGCGTTTCGCCGCGCGCGAACGTGTGTGAAAAAAAATTTTTTTTCGCGCAAAAAGAAATAACTTCACTAACTTTTTCGTGTAGCTCTTTTTAAAAAATTTCTTTTTGAAAGAAAAGAACATACGAATTATGGACAAATTCAAAATGCAAAAATCAAAAATCAAAATGACAATCTAAAATGTTAAAGTTATTTCTTGCCTTACTTCATTTTTAGATTTTGCATTGTCATTTTACATTTTGATATTTACATTTTACATTTTTAAAGATGGAGCGAGATCAAGCGAAGCGTTTTATTCGGATTCAAAATTTTTGCTCTTCACTATTCGTTATTTATTCTTCTCTATTCTCCGGTCTAATAGTCGCTTTTTCTCTATAATTTTTTTTCGGCATGCGCATACAGAGAATGCCGTTTTTTAAATACGCTTTTGTCTGCTCCGGGATAACCGGTTGCGGCAAAATAAGCGTTCGCGAAAAACTTCCCCAAAAACATTCATTCAGATAGGAATGCGTTGCCTCGTATTCGCGATCAATGTGCCGTTTACCGCGAATTGTTGCCACGTCGTCTTCAACAGTAATATCAAGGTCTTTTTCGTTCACTCCTGCCATCGCCGAATACAGAAAAATGTCGCTTTCAGTTTCATAGAGATCGACCGCGAGCTCCCCTTCTTCATCGATTTGCCACGACTTTTCTTCTGCCTGTTTTTTCTCGACTATTTTTTCAACTGTCTTTTTCTGCTCGCTTTTTTTTTCAGTCTTTGTTGTGCGCGCATCTTTTGATTCCTTCTCATCTTCTTCCACGCGCGGCTGCCCTATAATTTTATTCATAGAGAAAGACTGATCGGCTTCTTCAACCGCGATAAACCATTCATCATTTGCGCCAGTTATCCGAGCCCACAACATA
>CAZVCF010000047.1:2015-8300 GCA_964626355.1 uncultured Gammaproteobacteria bacterium | reverse complement strand
CGTCCTCGGAGTAGAGAGTTTGTAAAAATAAAACACTCGTTGGAACTGGGGCGGGGTTGACTTCTCTATAAAAAAGCGTATTCTTACAATAGTATTTTAAATACTATTTTTTGGAAAGGAGACTATAATGAAGTGGGTAAAATTGAAAGCGAAGTGTGGCGCGTTGATATGGGTCTATCAAAAATGGGGAAGTAAAGGAGTCGCGAGCGGTGTATTAGTGCGCGCAGGGAGTCGTGATGAACGCTGGCCAAAACAAGCAGGCATAGCACATGCGTATGAGCATATGGTGTTTCACGGGACAACGCAGTTTCCAACGAGTAAAGCATTAAGCGAGTATATTGAATTAGTTGGCGGTCAATGGAACGCGTGGACATCGCAAGAAGCGACATTTTATCATACAATTGTTCCGAAACAATACGCGATGCGTGGATTCGTTGCGCAGTCCCAATTAGTGAACGATTTACTCTTTCCGTTAGATAAAATTGAAATTGAAATGCGCAATATCGTTGGAGAAATGAAACTGAGCGAAGATAATGCCGAAGATATAGCGGATCGAATTTTTGAAGAAGCGATTTATGGCGCGCATCCGCTTGGACATTATCCGTTAGGCATTGAAGAAATCGTGCTTGCATTTTCTCGCGAGAATTTTTTGGAATACCAAAAACAGTTTTATTATCCTGAAAATTTTGTTTTTGTGGTGGTCGGAGGTATTAACCCGCGCGCGGCAAAAGAAATGATTGATGAATCGTTTACCGTTCGTTCAACCGGACGAGAGCCACATAAACCCGGCGCTCTTAAGATCGAACGTCCGCAATCGCGCGTTATTTTTGAAGATCATTCAGTAGAGCAAGATTATATCGTGTTCGGCTCATTGACAGCATCGGCAGACAGTGATGATAATCTTTCCCTTGATGTTTTTCGCGCGATGATTGACGGCGGTACCGCGTTCCCGCTTTTTCAGGAAATACGGGATAAAAAAGGGCTTACCTATGGAGTTTGCGCGCGTCTTTCCGCGTGGAGCGATGGTGGAACATTCGCAATTTCAATGAGCACAGATCCGCCACGATCAAGTGAGGCGATTATGATCGCTCGCGACGTGATTGAAAAAAGCAAAACATCAGAAGTTCTTTTGGAAAACGCGAAAAAAGTTTTGTGCGGCGAGTTTGATCTTCGCTATGAGTCAATTGGGAGAATTATGTATGACGCGGCAGAAGACATAAGCGGCAATGGCGGACCAATTGATCCAGGAAAATATAAAAAAGATATCAAAGCAGTTTCTATTGAAGATATTGAACGAGTGGTGGATACCTATCTTGCGCCCGATCGATTGATTACTGTTATTGTTGGACCGGAAAGACCGAAAGAAGTATAAAAATATGATTCAATAGTCTCGATTTCGCTTAAGCGAAATCGAGACTATTTTTTTATTTTATTCATTTTTATCCATATCGTATTACCATTGTCATGACAGAAACAACACGATACGGTTTTAAAGATAGAAAGAGGAAGCGATGAAGAATATAGTATAGGGTGATAAACTGTGGTCACTATGACACAAAACTGTGATTACTATGATATCAAAAGGTAATTTATCCATATCCATTTATTCTTGCCATGGCAAGAATAAATGGATATGGATTTTTTATTTTTACAAATAAATAGTGCATAACCTCAGATACCTATTTGGACAGACTCTTGACAAAATTGAGGAAATATGGTATATTTATTACATTAATGATCGTTAAAATAATTAAATAAATAAATTAACGCGCTAACGGGTTAGCGAGTTAATGAAATAAAAAAAGAAAAGGAGCATAAAATGAGAATATCAAATTTAATAATTGTCGTCGCGCTCTCAGCGTCATTTTTTATTGGTTGCGGGAAGAAGAAAATGATTGGGCCTGATGAAAATTATTCAGTTCAATACGTTGGAGTTAAAATTACATTTTTGTTTGATGAGGATAAAGTTATCCTTGAGAACAAAAATGCCGATCGAACAGAAGTTGAAGGATTGAAATGGCACAATGGAGGAATGAATGGCGCTGATTATTATCGTATATGGTATGAATCTGCTGGAGGGTATAAATATAATGATCATAAAAGAGAAGTAAAAGCCGATATCGGCCGCAACGATGATATAAAAATAGGAATCAATATCGGTGGCACGGGATGGCAGTATTTTGTCATCGATTTTGAAAAGGAATAGTAAATTAGTTTGTAGTTTGTAGGTGGTAGTGAGTAGAAAAAATCTGCGGATCGAGAGTATCTCGATCCGCAGATAAAACAAAAAGGAGAAAAATGAGATTATATCTCTCGATTATTTTCGAAATTTCGAATGAATACAATACATTACAAGATTATAAAGAGGAGCATAACATTCTTGCACCAAATGAGATTTTTGAGATAGGTACGCGAGTAGAAGATTCCCTCGCAACTATTCTTAGAAAAGTAAAAAACGAAAATAAAGATAGATCTGTCAAAATCGTGTCACACACGATAGTAAAATTATAATTACAAAATTTTATAAAAATAAAAAGAGGGACGATTTTATTCGTTCCTCTTAATTTTTATTTTTTTGGTTTTATTTATTTTTGACTACTCATTACAAACTATTCACTATCTTTTCTGCATCATAAAAACTTTCAAGCGTGCCGCAATCAAGATGCGCGCCGTCAAATTCAAATCCGTATACGGGATTTTTTTTGGCGCATTCAGCGATAAACGCGTTTGTCAGGGGGAGTGCGTCATTTTTCGTTTCCATCGCGCGCGACATTTTTTCAAGTGTATTCATTAAGAATGGCGTAACGATATATCCGCCAATGATTCCTAAATCAGAATTAATTTCTTCCTGTTTTGGTTTTTCGACGATATGAGAAATACGATGGATGCGCGGTTCGATTCGTCCTCCTTGTATCATTCCAAAACGGGACATCATTTCTTTCGGTACCCGTTTGACAAGGAGAACAGGCGCTTGCAATCGTTCAAAAATATCTATTAGTGAGACTATCGGTGACGGCGTGACGATAATCGGATCATCGGTGTAGCGCACGATAAATGGCTGGTCAACAACACTATTTTGCACTTGTAAAAGCGCATGGCCGTTTCCCAGCGGTTTTTCCTGTACGCGCGTTTCAAAATGCAGATGCGGAAATTTTACGGCGCTCTGCGCGATATAATTTTGAAATTGATCAAAATGTTCCGGGCTGACAATAAGGACAACTTTTTTAATATCGGTTCCGATTGTTTCTTCTAAAATATATTCTAAGAGTGGTTTATGATGTAAGCACACAAGCGCTTTTGGCGTGAAATCAGTTAACGGACGCAACCGTGTTCCTAATCCCGCGACTGGTAGAACTAAGGTTGTTATTGAGGGCATATATCTCCTTTTGTTGTTACAATATTACACTTCTTCGTTTAGCGAATCATACGATCTGTTACGAAAATGTAAAATGTAAATATCAAAATGAAAAATGACAGTGATAAAATATAAAATTTAAAAAACAAATTTGAATTTTGAGTCAATTTTTAATAACTGAAATTAGAAAAAAAGATTTTTTTAATCTTCGGGACAATTATTTCAAAATTAAAGAAATTTTATTCAATCCGCCAATCGGCGGACAAAATTCATAATTAAATCTCAAATCAATTTTGAAATTTTCAATTGTCATTTTGATTTTTGATTTTTACATTTTGAATTTAAAATGGTTCTTCTATCTTTGTTTCAAGGTTTCTGAAACTTGCGGTATGTTCATCAAAATAGAGATTAACGGTAACGCCCGCGGGGCCGTGGCGGTGTTTCGCAATATGGATCTCGGCGATATTTCGTTCTTCTTCAGGAAAATGTTTGACGCCCCGATCCATTGCTTTGCGATAAATAAACATAACGACGTCCGCATCTTGCTCGATACTGTTATGAACAATAAAATCGTTCGCTATAAAATTATGAGTTTCAGGGACGGTGGCGTCGAAAACTTCTTCTATCCCAAGAGGAGTTATCGCGATAATTTTATCCCAATAAATATCAGATTCGGCAAGTGAAAATAAATTATTCGCATGCAACGCTTCAGCAACACGGCCCATCCGTTCTCTCGAGAGACCTGATTGGAAAAGCGTTGAACCGCAATATGCTGTTTGAATCTTTGCTGACACGTCACGCCAGCTAAGCCCAGCTACTGTTTTTGCAGGTTCGATATAGGTTTTCCATGCTTCTTGAGGAATGATATCAAGGTTAGGGTTCGGTTTAATCTCTTCAAGCGCTTTTATTAATTGAGGCACTATCACGCCGCGTGATCCATAGGAACCAATTAGATTGCAAAACTTTAATTGAGGACCGCTTCCCTCAATGTGGATTTGATAGTTCGGCCTATACTCTTTAAAACGTTTCCTTTGAGGAACCGTCCGCACGGTGTTTAGAATACCTTGTCTTAATAATAAATGTTGAATTTGCTCTGCTAATGTTTTACTTGTCGTCGCATAATATATTGCAGCAGATGGTTTTCTCCCTACTATTTTTTTCCAACTAATATTTCCGTCTGTTGACCAGAGGTGATGCAAAAAGAGCCTTATGTGATCTTGAGATAAAAGAAAAATGGCGCGCGGAAGTATTTTTTCGTACGATCGTACGGGCTTAAGTTCTAAAGAATGAAGCCAATTGATAATAGGGTGGTGCCTTTTATGGGTGAGATGATACGGAGAAGGAAGATACACATGGAACCAGTTTTTTTGTTTTATTATTCGGGGGGAAATATTGAATAGGCGATGAGCGATATCGGAAACTATTTTGATATTCTGCTCATCGGCGCTTGTATAATGAATTGGTTGAGTTGGTAAAACACAGCCATCTCCAATAAGATGGGCGAGTAAAATTAATTCATTATCAGATAAACCGACCGGTTGCTCAATAGATTGCGGCGTAAGAATCCTAGGCAATGCAAGATGTTTTCCAATACTTAGTTCGTCAACTCTTTGCCATCCGTTCACGGTAAGAAAAGGATGATTGGAAGATGCTTTAATTGTTCTCCCGCTCCCGGTTTTTAATTCAAAAAGTTGTTTTTTCCCACTTGAAAATATTTTGGAGATAGTCCTGATCTCTAATTGTCGATTTTGATTAAGCGAAAAGACAGGTATATTATTTTTTCCAACAAGTTCTTTTATTGGCGTTAATTCCCCCGTATCTGCTTGCATGATAACCGTATCACCAGCAAGACAGCCGCTTTCGCGCAAGTCAGCAAGTTTTGGAATCGCCGGCACGCGCATTTCAACACTGCGCGATAATTGCGAAAGCGCGAGCACGGGAATATTCAGTTCGCGCGCGAGCGCTTTGAGCATACGGGAAATTTCAGACACTTCTTGCACGCGATTTTCAGTTCGCGCCGAACCTTCCATCAATTGAAGATAATCAATAACGAGCAGTCCGAGATTATGTTCAGCCTTCAATCGCCGCGCTTTTGTTTTTACTTCAAGGATGTTTGACATCGGCGAATCGTCTATAAAAATGGGCGCTTCCGAGAGCGAGGCAATCGCTTGCCCGATTTTTGAAAAGTCGCCGCCCTCTTCTTGCGAAAGAAACCCCGTACGCATTTTCCATAAATTGATTCCCGCCTCCGCACAAATCAAACGATCAACAATTTGTTCTTTTGACATTTCTAAACTAAAGATGCCGACGGGAGTTTTTTCTATGGTTGCGATGTGGCGCACTACATCAAGCGCGAGCGAACTCTTCCCAAGCGAGGGACGCGCCGCAAGAATAACGAGATCGGATTTTTGAAGTCCGGCGATCACATTATCAAGATCCGCGAAATGAGTTGGAATACCGCGCAAGCGGTGCGTATCGCCGCGATGTATTTCCTCAATCCGTTCAAACGCATCTTCAAGCACGGCCTGTATTGGGATGAAATTTTGTTTTAAGAAACGTTGGGCAACGGAAAAAAGCCGCTGTTCCGCGCGATCAACGATGTACTCCGCTTCATCTCCTTCTTCATACGACATATGGATAATATCGGTGCTTGATTTGATAAGTTCTCGCAACAGCGCTTTTCGTTTGATAATATCCGCGTATCCTTTTGCGTTGCTCGCGGTTGCGACAATCGATGAAAGTTCGCCAAGATATCCTCTTCCGCCGATAGTGTCTAACAATTTGCGTTCTTCCAGATAATTCGATAAACTCAAAATATCGATTGGTTCGCGCCGATCCCATAATTCAAGACACAGTTCAAAAATTGCTCGATGAGCGTCTTTATAAAAATCGTCAGGACGCAGATAATCGGCGATTTTGACTAACACATC
>CAZVCF010000047.1:0-1915 GCA_964626355.1 uncultured Gammaproteobacteria bacterium | reverse complement strand
AATAGGAAATTAGCTTTTAGGAAACTAGGAGATTAGGAAGAGAAAGATAAAGAATAGGAAATTAGCTTTTAGGGGATTAGGGGATTAGGAAGAGAAAGATAAAGAATAGGAAATTAGTTTCTTAGGAGATTAGGAATAAAGTAGAATTTAGAAAAAAGTAAAATAGAAATGGAAAAGAGAATTAAGAAGTATAAATCATTCTACTGAGCGACGGTATAATAGCAAGTTTTATGATGACTTTTTCTTAACATATTATCCACTTAATTATCCACAGACTTATCCACAGTAAAGAGTTAGGATTTAGAAGTAAAAAATAGAAAATAAAAATACATTGCAGATTTCAGATTTCAAATCTAAAATTTTTAACTTTTTCCTAATTTCCTAACCCCCTAATTTCCTAATCTCCTATCCCTATGCCCGATACGCAGGAAATATACATTCATGGTTTTACGGTCAAATATTTTGACGACTCAAAAACAGGCATCGATTATCTCCAATACGACCTTGATTATAATGAGGCAAAGGTTTTTTTTGATCAAGCACGCAATTATGGCAAGGCGCCTTTTGAAGACGATTACGACAATAATTATGATTTGACCTACGATTCTGGATATGGTTTCTACCTTTTGACCAGGCGGTAGAAATTTGATTTAATACTATTTTTCAGCATAGCTTGTTGACAAAACGCCAGGCATAAAGTATACTTATTCCTTGCAGTAAAATGAATTTATCTATTAGTATTTTCAATACTATCAAATGAGGACATACTTCCCCGAAAGGAGGGGATTTTAGTTTTTATATATTTAGATTTTAATCAAATAGTATGGACGCGTCATTGTATGAAGAAATAGAACAAGAACTTGAAAAACGAAAAAAAACTCTTGAGAAAGAATTACGCGATGTCGCGGAAAAGTCAGGAAAAAATACCTATGAAGTGACTATCCCCGAATATGGTCGCAGTGAGGACGAAAACGCAGAAGAGGTTTCCGCGTACACCGATCGTTTATCAATCGGCGATACTATTGAAGAAGGGCTTGCGGATATCGATCGCGCGCTACAAAAAATAAAGAATGGAGAATATGGCGTGTGCGAAAAATGTCATCGCGAACTTGATATCAAACGGCTCCGCGCGTATCCGACTGCGCGCTTTTGCGTGAAATGCAAAAAATGAGATTTGATTTTATTACTGCGTTCCCGCAGATCGTTGATCAGTATGTCCATACATCAATCATCGGCCGCGCGCTCACGCGGAAAAAAATAACAGTGAAATTGCACGATCTTCGGAAGTTTGCGCGCGGTACCTATAAAAGTATTGACGATACGCCTTACGGCGGCGGTCCGGGAATGGTTCTGAAGATTGAACCGCTCTACCGCGCGTTGCGATCCGCGCTCGCGAGTTCAAAAATTTCTCGTCAAAAAACGAGAATTATTTTGTTAAGCGCCGGCGGAAAATTGTTTACGCAACAAATGGCATATTCGTTCGTTAAAAAATATGAACGAATCATTTTTATATGCGGCCATTATGAAGGCGTTGACGCGCGCATTAAACATTTTATTGATGAAGAAATTTCTATCGGAGAATACGTGTTAACCTGCGGCGAATTGCCCGCGTGCGCGATCCTCGACGCGATCACTCGTTTGATCCCTGGTGTTATTCGAAAGGAGTCGCTCTACGAAGAAAGCTATTCGTTTCAAAATCAAAAATCAAAAATTAAAAATCAAAAATGCGCAAAGGAATATCCGCAGTACACTCGTCCGGCAGTTTTCATCACAAACGAAAAAAATAAAAGAAGAAAAATAACCGTGCCGAAAGTCCTCTTATCAGGAAATCACGCGCAGATCAAAAAATGGAGAGCGATGAATAGTGCGACATAAAGTTCTCTTTCACTTAATTGTTGAAAACTCGAAATAATGC
>CAZVCF010000046.1:0-8313 GCA_964626355.1 uncultured Gammaproteobacteria bacterium | reverse complement strand
AAATAAAAAAATAGTAAGTAGTTGGTAGTGGAAATCCCAAATCACAAATTCCAAACCACAAACAATACCGAAATTCTAATGACCAAAATACTAAACTGTTTTGAATTTATTTATCATTTGTTTTGCCTGCCCGCCGAAGCCTCGGCGCAGGCGGGGATTTTGTGCTTTATGCTTTGGATTTGTTTGTGATTTGGTACTTGTAATTTGTAATTTATAATGTTGGTGCTTGAATTTGGATTTTGATTTTTCATATTTCCCAATCCATCACTATAAGTATAGCACGATGAGGGATAAAGAAAAATACTATACTCCGCTTATACATAATTTGAGAATGAATAAGATAATATAATGTAATTTTTTTAGCGATCGCTTATTTTATTACATTGTCTGTGGACTGTCTGTTGGTTAAGATTTTTTTGCGATAAACGAAAGAATAATCAAAAAGAGTCTTCATTTTTGAAGACTCTTTTCTGTTGAGTTTTGAGATGGTCTCAGAGTATTTATTTTTTTATTCGTTTCCATTATTGTCTCTTCGGTTGAAAAATTTTTTATGAAGCGAGGCGAGCGGTTGAAAACCAGCTCCCATGATTATAACGCACGCACAATACACGAAACTCGCGAAAAGTATATGCGATAGACTAACCGCGAAACCTGTTTTTATTCCAATAAATAACGTATAAAAAAGCGCGATGAAAAATATGCCGCCGGCGAGCGTTTGGAGAATTTTTTTCTTTTCAAATCGGAAACCGCACGCGATGCCGAGCACGAGACTTGATGCGATGAGCCATCGAAGTACTATGGGCACAGTGTGCCACAAGTCAAAGGTCGCAAGCGTAAATAACATTCCTACCAACGCTGAATACATGATAGACGCAAAAGTGAAGAGCATTGAATCGTTTCTGTCTTCGTCGAGCGAGCGATACAAGTAGAGCGCGAACGAAGTAATGAATATCGCGCTGATTCCGGCAAAAAGTATATCCCACCACCGCGAGATTGTTATACCGATAAACGGTATTGTTTGCGAAGGAATCGGCATAAAAAATGCGAAGATCGACAAAAATATAGCAGTGAGAAACGCGAAATCAAACGCGCCCATTAAAATAATTTTTGTATTTTTTGTCATTTCACTTATCTCCTGTGATTGTATCTGATTTATAAATAACGATTATCTCTATAAGAAAACATCATTATAGAATGTTTGTCAAGGCGATAATTTAAAGGGGAAAAATCATTGTAATTTTTAATTTTATTTTTTATACTAAAAATCAAAGATATGTACCACGCAGAGCAAACTCTAGACTCAAAGTTCCGTAGCAAGCTACGGGGAATTCCATCAAGACTCGTCCTTCCGAAACCAGCAGGCGAAGGAGGATTGAATAGGAATTTTTGTATTTTGATTTGAATTTTTAATTTTTCACTTTTAATTTTTAATTTAACACGTGTCGCATAAAGAAATTTCTATCGATACTTTTCGCTGGGCGCATTTTACAAAACCGAATCTTGATGATATCGCGCTCATCAACACGTTTTTTAATTTCGATCCGCGCATTATCGAGTATATTAAAGAACCAACTCGCCATCCCTTGATAGAAGAGTATGAGGATCACTTTTTTTTCATCGTTCATTTTCCAATTATCTATCCGACATGGGATCCGAACGATATTGTGGAAGTTGATTTTTTGGTGACTAAAGATACCTTAATCACTGTTAGTTATAGAGAGTTCGATGAACTCGATAAAATTATTGAAACATGCGAGAAAGACAGTGTGTTGCGAACTACTCTCTCGCGATATCAAACAGCATCGATGATTTATTTTATCATCGATAGATTATTCCAAAAATTATTAAAAGATATTGATTACCTCGAAGAGCAGATTATTTCTCTTGAAGAGAAAATTTTTGAGAAACAGAATCGCGAATTGGTGCTCGAGATTTCAAATACGCGCCGCGATATTTTAGATTTTCGGCGAACGTTTTTTCCTCAAGAAATTGTTTTTCGCCTTCTGCCCGAGAAAATAGAAGAGTTATACGGCAAAGACGCGATGCAGTATTTCTCGCGTATTGTTCCTGTGTATGATAAGATTAAAAATTTTTTGGAGAATAAATACGAAGCAATCTTGGTGTTGTATCAAACAAACGAATCGCTTGCGGCGCACCGTTTAAATAATATCATTACCGTGCTTACGGTCGCGTCCGCGATTTTAATGCCGCTCAATTTTATCGCGTCAGTATGGGGAATGAATTATGCTAAGATGCCGCTTGTGGAGCAACCATTTGGTTTTTGGATTATTATCGGATCAATGGGCGTTGTCGCAACAATCCTTTTACTCATTTTCAAGAAAAAAAATTGGCTGTGAATACTGCTATGCAAAAAATAAAAATAACTATTGATGGCATGCATTGCGCGAGTTGCGAGGCGCACATTGAACATCGGTTGCAAAAAGTAAAAGGCGTTGAAAAGGCAGAAGTAAATCAAGCGAAGGGTACTGCGGAAATTTATTATTCCCAAGAACCGCTCTTTACGGATATCGATAACGCTGTTCAATCGGCCGGTTATCGCGTTATCCGTGATAGTGAAAGGAAAGATACCGTTATTCCGAATTCGCGCGCGATTGCGCGGAATCAATACCGCGAGGCAGGATACGTATTTCTTATTGTTCTTGCGCTCTACTCTCTTTTTCGACAGTTTGATTTTTCATTCAACACAATTTCTCTCTCGGACGATATGAGTTATGGAATTGTTTTTTTGATTGGATTAGTTGCGGCAATATCAACGTGTATCGCGGTTACCGGCGGTCTTCTTTTAGCAGTCGCGGGAAAATATACTGAACGCTCGGCTGATCTAAATCGTTTCGAACGATTTAAGCCGCATCTTTATTTTAACATCGGCCGCATTGTTTCGTATGCGTTTTTTGGCGGGTTGATTGGCGCGGGAGGATCATTCCTTAGACCGTCTCCTCGCGCAACCGGTATTTTAATGATTATGATAAGCATTGCGATGGTTGTGCTTGGCGCGCAATTGCTTCATATTTTCCCGTGGCTGCGTTATTTCAGATTTCGTATGCCGAAATTTTTTGCGCGCCGCGTGCAGGGCGCAAGCGAAAAATTGCCAAATAAGACAGCGCCATTTTTCGTAGGCGCTTCAACTTTTTTCCTTCCGTGCGGCTTTACGCAGGCGTTGCAATTATACGCGCTCGCGAGAGGAAGCGCGGTTACCGGCGCGTTAGTAATGTTTGTTTTTTCTTTAGGAACATTACCCGCGCTGGTATCGCTTGGAGCTTTTTCGAGTTTTATCAAAGATTCGCTTCAGCGTTATTTTTTGAAATTCTCAGGAGCGATTGTGATCCTTGTGGGCATCGTGACGATTCAAAACGGTTTCGCGTTATCAGGCATCCGTTTTGATTTTATCGGACAGTTTATAGGGAAACATCAATTACTCGCGTCAACTGAACAAACAGTGAGCGGCGCGATGCGCGATGGAACACAAGTGATTGATATGACGATTAACGGACTTGATTATTTTCCGTCGCGTTTCACCGTTTTGCAAGGCGTGCCGGTTGAATGGCGCATTGACGGAAGAAGTGCGCAGGGATGCGCGCAAGTTGTCACAATCCCTTCGTTAGGCATTACTGAATATATTCCGAAAAATACCGTTAAAGTGATACGATTTACACCGCGCGAAACAGGAGAAATTCCATTTTTTTGTCCTATGGGGATGACATCAGGAGACGCGGCATTTCTCGTTGTGCCGAATCAAGAGCGCGTTATTCAAAAAAAATACGCGGTTGCTGATGAAACTTTTTTAGGGAAAAATGGAGAATGCAATCCGGAAATAATGAATTGTATTCCCGTTCAAAAATTATTAATGACCGTGACGAAAGAACGAGGATTTTATCCAAATTATTTCACCGTGAAAAAAGATATTCCCGTTGAACTCGAAATAGACGCGCGCGCGCCGTTGAGTGGATGTATGAGCACAGTTGTCATACCTGAATACAATGTCGCGGATACGCTTCTATTCGGCAAAAAAACAACGCTTCGTTTCACGCCCACAAAAGAAGGCAGATCGCTTATTTCATGCAGTATGGGAACACCTATGGGAGAGGTGAGAGTGATTAATTAGGCTTTAGGCTCTAGGCTCTAGGCGTTAGGAGGAAAAATCCTAATTTCCTAAATCCTAATTTCCTAACACCTAACCCCCTATTCTTATGAAATGGCTTTTTGGCGGCGCGGTTATTTTTATCGCGCTTTTAGTTCTAGCTCGCGTGACATCGCAGAATCCAACAAGCGCGTTATCAACGCGCGAGATTGCGTTGAGTTGTACAACCGATGCCTCAACGCGATTTCATATTCATCCATCGTTGCGTATTAGTATTAACGGCGTTGAGCAAGTTATTCCAGCTGATATTGGCGTCAGTTTTTCGTGTATGCGTCCGCTACATACGCACGAAGCGGACGGGGTTATCCATATTGAATCTGCGGAGAAACGCGATTTTACGCTCGGAGATTTTTTCGCGGTGTGGGATAAACCGTTTGATCATTCGCGTATTTTTGATTCTATCGTTGATGCAACGCACACGCTCCGCGTTTTTAGCAATGACGTAGAAAGTCAGGATTATGAAGATACGGTTTTAAAAGACAAGCAACAAATTCGCGTTGTGTATGAGACAGTACACTAGCGTAGCGCAATTGTTTTTAAATTTTATTTTTTTATTATGCCAGAATTTAAATGCAATGAGTGCGGATTGATATATCCTTCTGAGGAATTAGCGAAAAAATGTGAAGCGTGGTGTAAAGAGCATCAGAGTTGCAATCTTGAAATTACAAAATACGCGACCAATAAGCAGGAAGAAATAGTTACAGAAAATAAGATATTTGGTATTCGAGGAATGCATTGCGCGTCATGCGCGATGCGTATTGAACATGAAGTGAAAAAAATAGACGGCGTGCAGAATGCGACAGTTAATCTCGCATCGGAAAAATTATCTCTATCATACGATGCGCGCAAAGCGACGAATCAGCGCATTGCTGAAGCAGTGGCGCGAGCGGGAGGATATGTTCTTTACGATGAGAGTGGTAATAATGTCGCAGTAGATAAAAATGAAGATAAGACGTCAAGCGCTGCAGACCAACACAAAACAGGAGATACAGAAATATTTTCGTTGAAAATATCAGGAATGGATTCGCCGCACTGCGCAATGATTGTTGAGCAGGCAGTGAAGAAATTAGATGGCATTGAAAAAGTTGACGTTGATTATAATAATGCTCGCGCGAAAGTGGTATACGCGCCACAGAGCGTGTCAAAAGAAAAAATTAAGCAAGTAATCAAAGACGCGGGATATGTTCCTTTTGAAGAGCAGGGAACTACTCAATCGCTCGCGGATCGTGAGCGCGCGGAACGAGAAACGCAATTAAAAATTTTGAAGACAAAAATTATCGTTGGCGCGCTATTATCCGTATTTATTTTTTTAGGAAGCTTTCCCGAATGGTTCCCATGGGTACCATCTTTTCTAAATAATTTTTTTGTATTGTTCGCGCTTACGACACCAGTGCAATTATGGGTCGGTTCGCAATTTTATCGTGGAATTTTATTAGTGATGAAATATCGCACCGCCGATATGAATACGCTTATTGCGATTGGCACAAGCGCGGCGTATCTTTATAGTTCAATAATCACTTTTTCCCCGCGTTTTATGGAGGGGGTTGATAGCGCGATTTATTTTGATACTTCAGCGATTATCATCACGTTGATTTTGTTGGGAAAATTTTTGGAATTGCGCGCGAAAGGTCATGCGTCAGAGGCAATTAAAAAATTGATGGGATTGCGCGCAAAAACTGCGCGCGTGAAACGCGATGGAAAAGAAATAGATATTCCTGTCGAAGAAGTCGTTATTGGAGATTTGATTATTGTGCGTCCGGGAGAAAAGGTGCCGACAGATGGCATCATTGAAGACGGGCGCTCTTCGATTGATGAATCAATGGTGACTGGTGAATCAATGCCAGTTGCGAAACAAAAAAACGATACGGTGATTGGCGCGACAATTAATCTTTCGGGTCTAGTAACGGTCAAAGCGACGAAAGTTGGGAAAGACACGGTACTCGCGCAAATCATCAAGCTAGTTGAACAAGCTCAAGGATCAAAGGCGCCGATTCAACGTCTCGCTGATTTGATTTCGTCATATTTTGTGCCGGCGGTACTGATGGTCGCTCTTATCAGTTTTGTCGTGTGGTTTTTCTTTGGTCCGCAACCGCAATTGACATTCGCCTTAGTGAATTTTGTCGCAGTGCTTATTATCGCATGTCCGTGCGCCTTAGGGCTTGCGACACCGACGGCGGTTATGGTTGGCACAGGGAGGGGCGCAGAAAATGGGATTTTAATTAAGGATGCGGAGAGTTTGGAAATCGCGCATAAATTAAACGCGATTATTCTTGATAAAACCGGGACAATAACCATCGGGAAGCCGACAGTGACGGATTGTATCATAACAGGCGAAGATCAATCAGATGAATACAAAAAAAATATTTTATTTTTAGCGGGAAGCGCGGAAAAGGGATCGGAGCATCCTCTTGGAACGGCGATTGTTTCATATGCCGAAAAGAATAATCGTCCGTTTGACGCGCTACAGAATTTTCAAGCAATCGCTGGGCATGGCATAAGCGTCGTTGTTCAAGGAAAAAAAATAATTATAGGGACTAAAAAATTGATGGACGATAATAAAATAGACAATTCATTATACGAGGCGCAATGCGCGCGTTTAGAAAATGACGCGAAGACAGTCGTATTCGTCGCGATTAATAATAAAATAGAGGCGCTTATCGCAATCGCAGATACTTTAAAAGAAAATGCTCCTGAAGCAGTTCAAATGTTAAAAGCGCTCTATATTGATGTATGGATGCTTACAGGCGATAACGAACGCACTGCGCGCGCGATTGCGTCAAAGATTGGCATCCAAAATGTGATGGCGCGCGTTTTACCCGCGCAGAAAGCAGTAAAGATAAAAGAATTGCAATCAAGCGGAAAGAAGGTAGGGATGGTTGGCGATGGCATCAATGATGCGCCTGCTCTTGCGCAAGCAGATGTGGGAATTGCAATGGGCACGGGAACCGACATAGCGATGGAAGCAGGAGATATCACTCTTATGCGCGGCGACATTCGTGGAGTTGTTGAAGCAATTAAACTTTCAAAAATAACAATTCGTATTATTAAACAGAATTTATTTTGGGCGTTCTTTTACAATGTGGCATTCATTCCTATTGCAGCAGGAGTTCTTTATCCATTTTTTGGAATTCTTTTGAATCCTATTTTTGCCGCTGTCGCAATGGCTTTTTCCAGCGTAAGCGTGGTGCTTAATAGCGTGCGATTGAAAAAAGTAAAGATACTATAAAGTCTTGACAAAATATAGGAATATGTTATATTATTCTCAGTACTTTATATTGAGAATTTTTTCTTAATATATGTATAAAAAGAAAGGAAAAAAATCAATGAATTGGAAAAATATTTTTGTTTTTATGGCAAGTGCGCAATGCGTAATATCTACTACAGTGCTTTTAACAGCATTTGTAATGAGATATTTTAATATATGGAATGCCAATATATTTTTTCTTATAGGTATTCTTGAAGCGATATCTATTTTATGGATAGGAATATATCTGTTTGACAAACATAGAAATGAAGTCGTTACGCGGTAAAGAATAATTGATAATATAAAACAACAAGCCTTGCGAAGACCGAATCTTCGCAAGACTTGGACATAACCCATGAATCTTATGCAAAATAGAATACGTTTTTTTGTGGAATACGTGAAAGATCCTCTTACCGTTGGAGCGATTGCGCCAAGCTCGCGATTTTTATCACAAGCAATTGTTGAGGAAATCAATTTCAAGAATGCGAAAGTCATTCTGGAAATCGGCGCTGGGCAAGGGCATATTACTCGAGAGATAATTGGGAAATTGCGCAACGATCAAAAATTGATTTCGTTTGAAATCAATAAAAAATTTACCAACATGCTCAAGGATATACAAAAAGACAACGTAGTTGTTATAGAAGATTCGGCTGAAAAAATTGAAGAATACATGCGCATTCATAATATAAAGAAGGTAGATAGTATTATTTCCTCGCTTCCTTTCACAAGTTGGAATCCAAAAATCGTTCATTCATTTTTTGAATGTTTCAAAAAAATACTTTCGCCGCAGGGGAATTACATCCAATATGCTGCTTACCCGCGGCATTACGGCATATATAAACAGTATTTTCAATCCATACGATTTAAATACGTTTTTTTGAATATTCCGCCGACAGTCGTGTATGTGTGC
>CAZVCF010000045.1:0-8384 GCA_964626355.1 uncultured Gammaproteobacteria bacterium | reverse complement strand
AAATTAGGGATAAAATAAAATTTTCAATTTTGTTTTTAACTTTTTTTCTTTCTACTCACTACCAACTACTTATTACTATTTTTCACTTTTCATTATTCTAGAATAGTATTTTGATTATAAAGAAACTGAACGCGGCGGCAAGCGCGCTTGCGGGGATGGTGATAAACCATACGACGAACATTTCTTCCGCAACTTGCCAACGAACCATTTTAGGGCGGAACGCCGCGCCCGCTCCCATAATCGACGACGAAATAACTTGCGTTGTGGAAACGGGAAATCCGGATAGAGTCGCAAGATAAATTGTTATTGTTGACGCCATTTGTGATGCGAATCCGTGTATGGGCCGTATTTTGTATAATTGCATGCCAAGTTTTTTGATGATTTTCCGTCCGCCGCTTACCATGCCGATCGCCATCGGCAAAGCGGACGCGATGATAATCCATTGCGGGATATTCGTCCATTGTTCGCCACCGCTATAAATACCGAGAACGGTGAGCGAAAGAACGAGCACGCCCATTATTTTTTGCGCGTCGTTCGCGCCGCTTGAGAACGCTTGCGTGATTGAGGAAAAAATCTGAAGCTTTCTAAAAATGGTGTTGATGCGCGGAGACGACCATTGCGAAAAAATGAGCGTGAGGCGCGTAAACAGATAGGTGATGAAAAATCCGATAAAAGGCGTTGCGATCATAATGACGACGATTTTGAACACGCTTTTCCAATAGATAAAATCAGACGCGCCAGCGGCAAGGAACGCGCCAACAAGTCCACCGATAAGCGTGTGCGACGATGATGAGGGGATACCGAATTTCCACGTGATGAGATTCCAAATAATCGCTCCGACAAGCGCGGCGCAGAGCGTTGCAATGCCTTTTTCAACATTCGTTTGAATAATTGAAGCGTCAATGATATTTTTTCCGATCGTTGCCGCGACCGCGGTGCCGGTGTATGCGCCGATAAAATTGAAAATCGCAGTCAGCCCGAGCGCGGCAAACGGGCTTAACGCGCGCGACGCGATAATCGTCGCGACTTGATTTGCCGCGTCATGAAATCCGTTTGTGAAACTAAAAAATATCGCAATGGCGACTATAACGATAGCGAGTAAAAGAATTTCAGGAGGCATACAAATAGGAAATTAGGAAATTAGGGGGTTAGGAGATTAGGAATAAAATAAAATTATTTATTTTTTAAAATTTTTAATTTTGCATTGTCATTTTTATTTTTGATATTTGCATTTTACATTTCTACTGCCCCTGCCAAGAATTGAACTTGGATTTAAGGCTTAGGAGTCCTTCGTTCTATCCGTTGAACTACAGGGGCATAGAAAATGCAAAAATCAAAATGCAAAATGAAAGAACATATTTGCGCACTCCTCGCCCCTCTCCAGTTCTAGAACGGCGATACGAATATGTTATATAGTAAGCCGTGAGGCGTTTCGCGCACTGTCTTCAGTAGAACAATTGCGTTTTGTTGGAACTGGGGAGGGGTCCGTTGAACTACAGGGGCCCCACTTCGCTCCGATTGCTATCGGAGCTTCGAGGGGCAAGCGTTTTATTGAGATTAGGCACTGCTTGTCCTTCCGAAGCTCAAGTGCAAATTTGAGCGGAGGAGGAAACTACAGGGGCTAGACGTCGCGAATTCTCATTATAATACTTTTTAGATTTAACGTCATTTCGTAGTGTGTTGGATTATACGCCTTAAGTTGCTGTACGCGGCTAAATGCGTTCGAGCAGAGTTGTGTCATTCAACTAAACTAAAAATCGTTCCGATACATCGGAACGATTTTTTATTATTTACAATTTTAAAAGATTATTTCAAGAGAATCATCTTTTTACTTTCCACATGCTCCCCGGCTCGCAAACGATAAAAATAAATTCCGTTTGCTACGCCTTTTCCATCCCATGTTACTTTGTGCCGTCCCGTATTCTGCTTTTTATTAATGAGCGTGGCTATTTTTTGTCCAAGCACATTAAAAATTTCTAATTTCACATCTGATTGTTCAGACAATTCGTATTGTATCGTTGTGATTGGATTGAACGGATTGGGATAATTTTGGCTCAATAAATAACGATGAGGAGTAATTTTCTTTTCTGAAACAGATGTAATCAGACTGTCTGCAACATGCAATGCGCGCTTCACATTAATTCTCCCATACCCCATTTTTACCGATGTTCGATATCCTTTACTATTTAAATAATAGGTTTCTCCACCCACTTTCTCTGAAGATAAGGCGACAATTTTTTCCATTGTTTCAAAATTAGTATTGGGATAATAAGAAAGGATGATCGCGAACATGCCAGCAACTTGCGGAGCCGCAAAAGAAGTGCCGTTGCCATCATTATAGTAGTTTTTTGTCCATCCATATGCCTCAAATTCAAATGGCCATGGAGGGGTTGTTGACCCAATTCCTTCGCCGCCGGCGGCACAAGTTATCGCCGGATCCCACGAAGAAAACCATGCAGTTTTGTCGGCAGTATCAGTGGCTGCCACCGCATACACATTTTCGTATCCGTCCCGAATAAGCCCCATTTGTCGATGTTTGGCCGGCCATCCTGTTCCCCATGCATCATCGTTCCCGGCAGAAAAGGCACCATATACACCTTTTTCCCATGCATAATGAACAGCTTCTTCTAAAATAAAACTATAGATCGCTCCACCTCCGGAAAAACTGATAATATCAGCGCCTTCGTCAACCTGTTTTACAAAAGCGCTTGCCACTCCTTTATACGTGCCACTGCCGCCTGGTGTCCAGACGACATCAATAAGCGCCTTCCATAAGACATTCCATAACATTCCCGCAATCCCTTTACCGTTGTCAGCGATTCCGAAGAGTTGACCAGCGATAAAGGTCCCGTGTCCGCCAAAATCTTTCCATAACTGATTCGTATCGGGAATCAACCAAGAAAAATTTTTTGCTTTCAAATAGAGTACTCGCGCAGTATCATTGGGAAGATCTGGATGGTACATTTTTGCCGATGTATCCGCCGGCCACCCACCATCAGGAATACCAATGGTCACTGGATATTTACCAGCAGGCATATCCCATACCTCAGTAATATCAATGTCATGATCACGTATACTGTCATAATAATTCCATTGCCAACCGAGCAATGGATCATTAGGAATTTTATCAGCAGCATGCATGCGCATAATAAAATTCGGTTCTAAACCGTTTGCAACAACAATATTTGTTCCGCTGGCTTTGATCTTGTTAATTTTCTCAATCGGATCTATATCAGTTTTTACTTCGTACCAATTTCCGAATACCAACCTTTTTTCTTGCAAATTAAACTGGTTGCAAAAATTTTTTATTTCAATTTCTGTACTTCCTTCTTTAAACTTCACTATTATCTCATCGCCAACATATTCAGCAAATTTATACTGTTTTTCTATTGGGTCATACCACAACCCTTTTTTTATAGTATCCTCAGAAGCGTATGCGACTGAAAAGACGCATACGACCAATAACAAAACAACCAGCTTCATTTTTTCCATTTTTTCCCTTTCATTATTTTTAAAACAACTGTGTTTAGGGTATTCTTTTATTATTCTATTGTCAACAAAACGCGTTCATGGTTGACATTGTCAAAAATTATGACATACTAATTTATCAAAGTTTTTTACATAAAAATAAAAAGAGAAAGAAAAAAATGAGCGAAGAAAAATTAGAAAAAGAGAAACAAGAAGAAAGCACGCAAAAAGTAGCGGATAAAAAAAGCAATTTACTTGACCTCGATTATACAAAGTATGATTTTCACGATCCGGAAACGTACACCCATAAGCTTGATAAGGGGCTCACTCAGGAAACAGTCAAAAAAATTTCCGAGATAAAAAACGAGCCGGAATGGATGCGCACTTTTCGTTTGAAAGCGCTTGAGTCTTTTATGAAAAAGCCGATGCCCGCATGGGGCGGTGATCTATCAGGCATTGCTTTTGAAAGTTATATTTATTTTTTGAAATCATCAGACAAGACTGAAAAATCGTGGGATGATGTACCTGAAAATATCCGTAAGACGTTTGAGAAATTAGGCATCCCCGAAGCAGAACAGAAGTTTTTGTCCGGCGTTGGCGCCCAATATGAATCAGAGGTAGTCTATCACAGTATCAAAAAGAGTTTGTCAGATAAAGGCGTCATCTTTGTTGATACCGACACCGCGCTTAAAGAATATCCAGATTTATTCAAAGAATATTTTGGCACTATTGTTCCACCGGAGGATAATAAATTTGCCGCACTCAATTCTGCAGTGTGGAGCGGTGGCAGTTTTATTTATGTTCCTAAAGGCGTAAAAGTTGATATACCTCTGCAAGCATACTTTCGTATCAATGCGAAAAATATGGGACAATTCGAACGAACAATGATAATTGCAGACGAGGGAAGTCAGGTGCATTATATCGAAGGATGCACTGCGCCGATTTATAGTTCTGATTCTTTGCATAGTGCCGTTGTTGAATTGGTGGCAAAAAGAGGCGCTCGGTTGCGTTATACCACTATTCAGAATTGGTCGAGTAATGTTTATAATTTGGTAACGAAACGGGCAGTGGCACACGAAGATGCGTTAGTTGAATGGATTGACGGCAATTTGGGCAGTAAGCTCACGATGAAATATCCATCAGTGTACTTGGTTGGCCGCGGTGCGCGTGCGGAAATTTTATCAGTGGCGTACGCGGGCAAAGGCCAACATCAAGACGCGGGAGGAAAAGCGATTCATGCTGCTCCCTATACCACGTCGAATATTGTATCCAAATCGGTCAGCAAAGATGGAGGTCGGGCGAGCTACCGTGGATTAGTTAAAATCGTAAAAGGCGCTGTTGGTTCTGTTTCCAATGTTCGGTGTGACGCCTTATTACTTGATGAACAATCGCAATCAGATACGTATCCATCGATGGAAATAGAAGAAGAGAGAGTGACGATGTCTCACGAAGCGAGCGTCGGCAGAATCAGCGATGATGTCCTTTTCTATTTGATGTCGCGCGGCATTTCTGAAGTAGACGCGATTTCGATGATTGTGAGTGGTTTCTTTGAACAATTTTCAAAAGAACTACCAATGGATTACGCGTTAGAATTAAATCGATTGATTAAAATGAATATGGAAGGATCAATAGGATAATGGAACAGGAAAAGTTAAAAGGAAGAATACGAGGAGATGAATATGATATTTTGATGAGTATTTTTGACCACCTTGAACGCAGTACCAATAAGTTTAGTGAAGACGGTAAATGTATTTTTAAATATCCTTTTGTTTTTACCATTCAGCCGAGTGTTTTCTTACAACGAGAGATGAAAAAAAGATATTTTTCGGCAGAAGGCACTATATTGTATTTTCCGCAAGAAAATTGTTTTGAATATGTGACGAAATTCAATCCAATCGTTCTTATTGATTTCAAACAGTCAAAAATATAAATAAAAATATAGAGAGCCCCCATTATGGGGGCTTGACTTTTTTGTGAAAATGTGGTATATTAAGAAACAGTTAATTATCGTGGAAAAGCTCATTTTCTCACGATAATTTTAAATAAGGAGTGAAAATAGTATGAGTTCATTAATTATTGAAGTTTGTACGATCGATGAGGTGAAACCGCATCCAAACGCGGATCGACTCGCGATAGCGGTCGTGAAAGGGTGGGAAACCTGTATTGGGTATAATCCCGAAACGAAACAGGCGCAGTTCAAAAAAGGAGACAAATGCACCTTTATTCCTCCTGATAGTGTTTTACCGATTGCGCTCGCAGAACGGTTGAATGTTGCGCAGTATTGTGTGGTAGCCAAAAAAGACGATCAGGGTTTTCCAACGCATTACAGAGTTCGCGCGGCACGATTAAGGAGTGTCCCAAGCTATGGATTTGTCATTGCCGTTGAGAATAATCAATGGAATGTTGGTGAAAATGTAGCGAACTTTTACGACATCACCAAATGGGAACCGCCTGAACCGCCTAACGATGGCGAACAGGCTCATTCAACTCCCGGTTTTCATAAATATGTCGAGATAGAAAATTGGCAAAATTTTCCGAATCTTTTTCAAGAAGGCGAGGAAATAGTTATAACGGAAAAAATTCATGGAAAAAATTGCCGCGTTGCCTATGTCGTTATTGAGAGAAATTATAATGGAGAAGGAAGTGTTCGTAGCGAATTTTTCTGCGGAAGTCATAATTACGCGCGGAAACAATTTGATACGCAAGGAAGAATAAGCGATTTTTGGAAGCCGTTAGAATACTGCGAAGGACTAAAAGAATTACTTTTATTCTTATCGGGTGACGGCAATCAGAGCGTTATCGTTTTCGGAGAGATATTCGGCGCTGATCATCAAGACACATCATACGGAGTCAAAAAAGGCGATCAAGGATTTCGCGTATTTGATATTTCAATTGACGGAATGTATCTCGGTTTTGATAGAAAAAAAGAAGTATGCGAAAAATTTAATGTGCCGATGGTTTCTATTCTTTATAGAGGTCCGTATAGCGTAGAAATAGTGCGTCGCTCTACTGACGGTCCTACAACGATGTGTGCCCAGGAACAAGCAGGAAAATTCAAAGGAAGGGAAGGAATAGTGATTACGCCTGTTAAAGAAAGAATTGCGCAGAATTTTGGCGAAACCGGTTTCGGAAGAGTTATCCTAAAATCAAAAAGTGTCGACTTTATCGGCCGTAAGGGCGAGAGAGATGGACACTGAGAATAGGAGATTAGCTTTTAGGAGATTAGGAATGAATCAACGAATAACGAATCTAGAACGAATAAACGAATAAAACAATTCTAATCGCCAATAAATTTTAACTATATAATTCCCGAAAATAATTCGTTAATGCGTTAATTCGTTAATCAATAATACCTCTTTATATGTACACCGTATAAAGAGGTTGACTTTTTTAATAGAAGGTGTATTATTCTCAATAGATCGTTACAAGCAAATAATTTGTTGCGATAAACCAAAAGAGAGGAATATATATGAAAAGTATCAGTATTTTTTTAATCAGTATTTTTTTATGCGCGTTAGCGCGGGCGCAAATCGAAGAAAATTCAGGACCGATTATCGAGGCATTTCCTTTTAAGGTTGTCTCTGCTCAATTTTTTGACCCGGAGAAAAACAGTGCGCGTCTCAATATCTATGTTGGTATATCTTTTTCATCACTTTCATTTATTTTGACAGGCGATCAGATTAAAAAATATCGCGCCGAATATGATATTGAATATTATCTTTTCACTAAAAAAAATGAATGCGTTGCGAGTTTTGAAAATATGCGGATAGTCGAAGTCGCTTCATATGATCAAACACAGCAACAGAACATTTTTTATTTTGAGACCGCGCGACTGTACGCGCTTGCCGGAGAATATACGCTTCGTATACGTATCAGCGATCACGCGCGCAGTGAAACACAAGAATACCGCCGAACAGTTTCTATTAAAAAATTTTTAGTTAATGAATTCGCGATAAGCGATCCGCTCCTTGTTTGGAGCGTGACATGGAAAGATGGTAGTGCGGATAAAATTACACCGCACTTTGAAAAAATCAGCGGGAGCGATTCAACAATCCTTATTTATTTTGAAGTGTATAACGGCGCAAAAGGCGATATACCTTTATCTTTTTTAATACAATTATTCGATCGGCACAGCGAAAAAATCTTTGAAGAAAATTATTTTGCCACGTGTTTGGGTATAGTGAGTGGCGAACGGAGACAGATTTCGTTACGAGGCATACCATATGGAGAGTATGTTTTGAAGATTCTGGCGGAACAAGGTACCGCACAAGCAGCGGCTGAAATACCCTTACCGTTTTATTGGCGTTCTTTTTCGTCAGGCGGAGCTATAAAAGATTTAAATGAAGCGATCGATCAGTTGCGTTATATTGTTCCCGAAGGTCAACTAAAGAAGATAAAAAGAGGGACCCCCGATGAACAAGAAAAAAAATTTTTTGATTATTGGAAATCGCGCGATCCAAGTCCCACCACGGTCGAAAATGAATTAATGACAGAATATTATCGCCGCGTTAGTTATGCAAATGATCATTACACGGTTTTTAAAAAATTAGGGTGGAAAAGCGACCGTGGAATGATCTATATTATTTTAGGTCCGCCGGATGAGGTGCAACGGTATCCGTTTGAAATTGATATGAAGCCACGCGAAGTGTGGCATTATTATATGAATATAAAACGGAAGAAATTTTTTATTTTTGAAGACCAATATGGTTACGGGGATTACGAATTGATCTATCCGCAAAATTTTGACTACTTTAGCGGTTCGAAATAAAAATAAAACAAAAGGTACGAATAATGTTCGTACCTTTATGTTTTTTTGTGATTGAATCAAAAAAATTAAATTAGCGTGTTATGGTTGTTGTAGCTGTGCTTGTGTTCGAAACAAGCAGTATATTTCGTATTACTTTCCGTGGTCGCGC
>CAZVCF010000044.1:0-8607 GCA_964626355.1 uncultured Gammaproteobacteria bacterium | reverse complement strand
TTTAACGATGTCGTTTAATAAATCTGATTCTAAACAATCCCCAAAACAACGTCCTGTCTGGGATATTATTATTTTTTTCTTTGTGTCCGTCCTCGTATTTGTGGCGGTTTTTTACTTTTTAAATAAGCCAAAAGAAAAAAATGTATCCTCTTCTGATTTTGTCGCGCATTCCGACTCCGCTTCATCAACAATCAATAACGCTAATTCCGCGTCAATGGTTGTTGCCGTTAATGCCTTAGCGGATAATGCGACAACACCTCAGGATAACTTAACTAGACAAAATCCGCTCACCGGATTACCTAATACGAAGAATAAAGAAGTTATTCCTATCGGAGTTATGATTGATAACTTTCCTAATGATCTTGCGCACGGCATCGCCAATGCATCCATTGTGTACGAAGCGCCGGTAGAAGGAGGAATGACCCGTTTTCTTGCGCTCTATGATCTTGCTGATATTCCTGAAAAAATTGGATCAATTCGATCCGCGCGGCCATATTTCATTGATATCGCGAATGAATACGGTGGATTATTTGTGCACGCGGGCGGAAGTCCAGAAGCGCTCGCGACACTACGGAATCGCCAAATGGAAATTTATAATCTTGACGAAATCAGCAGTAATACCATTTTTTTCTTTCGCGACACAAAAAAAGAGGCGCCGTTCAATCTTTTCACTTCTTTTGAACGACTTAAAAAATATGTGGAACGAAATCATATCGCGCCATTAATCAATTTTAACCAATGGCGATTTAACACTTCCTCTCAAACAAGTGCTAGTGAATTGAGCCAAGCTACTGAATCAGCCGAAGCGATTGAAATCGGATATAAATATAAAGTTACATGGCAATGGGATTCATCTCGTAACGCGTATAAGCGGCTTAATGATATCAATATATATACCGATCAGCTCAATGGCAGTGAAATAACCGCGAAAAATATTATTCTCCAATTCGCGCCGATTAAAGTGGCAGACGATATAGGACGCCGTTTAATCGATCTTAGTGGAAGCGGAAAAATATATTGGGCGCGCAACGGAAAAATCAGTGAAGGCGTATGGATAAAACAAAACAACCGCACCACATTTTATGATACGGCAAAAAATGAGATTAAACTCGTTCCCGGAACAACCTGGGTCGAAATCGTAAGCAACGCGATTCCAGTGATATTCTAGAACGAATTATGAATTTGAATTAAGGAGAATTAAAATCTTCGTAACGCGTCAATTATTTCATCAAGTTCTCCATCAAGAATCGTCTCGATATGGCGCCAGCTTTTGTTAACGCGATGATCGGTAATGCGATCCTGCGGAAAATTATAGGTGCGAATTTTTTCAACTCGTTCGCCCGTGCCGATTTGCGTCCGACGCGCAGACGTAATGTTCTGCGATTTTTTTTCTTGTTCGATCGCCCATAATTTACTCGCTAACAATTTCATCGCTTTTTCTTTATTGCGCGCTTGAAAACGCTCTTCCTGGCAATTCACGGTAATATCGGTTGGTATATGCTTAATGCGCACCGCTGTTTCAACTTTCTGCACATTCTGTCCGCCATGCCCTGACGCGCGATACGTAGTGATCTCTAAATCGTTCGGATTGAGTTTAAAATCAACTTCCTGCGGTTCTTCAAGAACCGCAACAGTCGCAGTGGATGTATGAATGCGTCCGCTTTTTTCCGTTTCCGGAATCCTTTGCACGCGATGTACTCCTGCTTCGGATCGCAAAAAATCAAGCGCGTTAACGCCGATTATACGCACGACTATTTCTTTGAAGCCGCCGATATCATTCGATGAACTGCTTAAAATCTCAAAAAACCATTCCTTTTTCGTTGCGTATTTTGTGTACATTCTAAATAAATCAGAGGCAAACAAAGCAGCTTCGTCTCCACCGGTTCCCGCGCGAATTTCAAGGATAACCGTTTGCACTGATTGCTCCTCCTCTCCTGTCGCATTAAATAATTTTTGTCGTGAACGAATCAAGATTTCTCGTTCGTTTTGAATCTCGCGCTTCATTGTCTCGTCCGCGTCCTTCTCTAAAACATTAAGTTCTTCAATCTCTCGATTTATTCTCTCCATCTCTTCAATCGTCTGCATTTTCTTTTGAAGAGCGAAAAATTGTTTTGATTTTTCTTTACGTAATTCGGGTAACGCAAGCACTTCGGGATTTTGCAATTCCATTTCTAACTGTTTGATGAGGTGCGTCATTTTTTCTTTTTCTTCAAGAGAAAACATATAAATAGGAAATTAGGGGGTTAGTTTTGAGAGAGAAATATATTTTTACAACCGCCTATTCTTTAATACGCAGTCCCGCTCCAGTTTTGCAAAGAAGTGCTAAATTTATTTTCTGATTTTATCTGTTCAAATGTTGCGAAATATATCGTTTGTTTTATTGCAAAACTGGAGCGGGACTGCTACAGTAGTGTCCCCACTGCCAACCCGATGTTGTAAAAATATATTTCTCTCTTATGGGGTTAGGTGGTTAGGAAATCAAAAAACCATATCCACTGATTCTTGCCATGGCAAGAATCAGTGGATATGGTTTTTCCCTGTTATTTTTTACTTGTTTTTTTTGTTGACTTTTTTGCGCTCTTCTTTGTCGCCGACTTTTCAACAATTTTTCTGTATCGCTCAAGTCGTCCGGCAGTGTCAATCAATTTTTGTTGTCCGGTAAAAAGCGGATGGCACTTAATACATATTTCAGTGTGTATTTCTTTTACTGTCGAACCGATATTCATTACGTTGCCGCACGAACACGTAACGGTCGCGTCTTCATAATAGGTTGGGTGTATATTTTTTTTCATAGTAGTAAAGTAATAATAAATATGATAAATAGTATACAGGAGATACCATAAAAGTCAATTCTTAAAAAGAAAATCTTGCCCTTTAACGATGTTATCGGGCAAGATTATTTTCAAAACCTAAATGAGCTTCCCATGGAAATATTTCCGACATAACGTATCCCTTCTTGATCATTTATAAGGATTACTCCATTTCCTTTTCGTATGCGCGATCCTCCAAAAAGAGCGCCTTCGAAAACCACCTCGTAACCTGGAAATTCTTCTCGAAATAATTGGCAAATTTCTTCATCGGTAAGAGAGGAGGAAATCATCGAATCGTCTGTAACGATAATGGCATCGTCCTGAATGCTGTATATTCCTCCTAAAAGAAGCTGCATACGATCTATTTCATTCTCTTTCATATATTTCAAGGCTATATCTGCATGCGTCTCGTTGGATTCCAGTCCAAGAAGAAGAATTTTTATTTTCCATTCAATAATAATGAACGATTTAAGCTTCATCCTATAACCTCCTTTTTTAAAAAACAGTTTAATTTTTGAAATCTATAAAAACAGTATACCATATATTGCCAAAAATGTCAATAGTTTAGCGCATTCTGTTTCCTACGTTCTCTATTTTGTTTCTAATTTATTATTTTATATATTTAAATTTGATTTTGTGCTTTGGATTTTAGATTTATATTTATTCTGCATTCCGTTCTTTAGTTTTTAACTTTTCACTATTCACTTTTAGTTTTTTAATATCGTCCATAATCCTTTTACGCCATCGCGCCAGTTGATTTTTTTTCCGTCGGCGAATAGACGAGGATTATACTGAATCGGTATCTCCTTAATCTGTATATCTTTTTTAAGTAACCGTATGGTCATCTCTACTTCTATCTCAAATCCTGTACTTTTCAATAACAGCGATTTCGCGATTGACGCGTCTAATAATTTATAGCATGTATACGCGTCAGTGAGATTACCATTGAAAAATATATTAATAAGAAAAGTAAGGAAGCGCACGCCCCACACGAAATGCAAATAACCTTGCCGATCTGGATGAAGCTCGCGAGATCCATAGACCGCGCGCGCGCCGCGTTCAAATTCAGTAAGCAGTGACGGCCAATCGTTCGTATCATACTCTAAATCTCCGTCCTGAATAATAATCGCATCGCCAGTTGCTGCATCAATCCCTTTACGTATTGCATTTCCTTTTCCTGTATTTTTTGGGTTTTTTATCATTATAAAATTTTGGTTTTGTGTTTTTGATATTTGATATTTGATATTTGATATTGTATTGTCCGTCGATCCGTCATCAATCACAATAATTTCTTTCTCCCAATCGCCAATATTTTGCGCAACAACTTTTTCCAAAACGCGTTCAATCGTCTTTTCTTCATTGTATACGGGAATAATAATTGAAAGTGTTTTCATTGCAATTCAGATTTTAATTTGAAAAAATGAAAATACCATCCTTCAGGCAATCGCGCGATCTGCGGTTCATATAACCTATAAAAATCGTCAATAAAAAATTCATTCTCCCGCGCGCGTATCTCAGCATTAAACGGTTTTCCAAAAAATTGGTGATCCAAAGGAAGGGGCTCGTCAAGGACCTGAATATTTCCCAAAAGGAGATAGGTTGGCCGGCGTGAAAGCGTGTACGGACCATCGAACTTTTCGTGTCCGGGAAATCCATTGCCAAGCGGTATTTTTTTATGAGCGATATACTGATCTGTAAGCCCGAGCATATCGTATATTTTCAAATTTGAGTAATAACCGACCGCGCCTATGGGCACAAGCGCAACAGATTCGTTCGGTTTCGCATTTTGTCTCAACCATTTTCCCACAGCAGTCCAACGAGGTATTTCATATTGTTTCATATCTCTTATTCGCCCATATTCGTATCCAAAAGAAGGATATTTTATGAAAAAAACAGTAATCATCATTATGCTTATTGATATAATAATCTTAGCGTACAGTAAAGGAATATATGAAAACAACAACTCCACTGACATAACGAGGAGAATAACCCATAAAGGAATCACCGGAAGCATAAACCGATACATGCCGAGTCCATCGCCGCCCACGAAAATAATCTCTCCTAATATGCCAGCGATAACGCCCGCGATAAGAATACCGTAACGCGGACGAAATAATAATACGATAACAAGGGGCGTAATAAAAAACGCGATCTGCCCATAATCAATCAAAAAATAAAGAGCATACCGTATGCCACGGATAATTTGCGCAAATGAAAATCCTACTTTTGCGTAGAATGTATTTGGAAGCCATGCATCATAATAAAAATAATGAAATATAAAATAACCGCCAACGATGATAAAAAGAGTGGAAAGGAAAAAAAATAATTGATTGATCGTTATTTTTTGTTTTCGCTGAAAGATAAGCCATAAAAATAAAATTGCCATTACGACGATACCTTCTAAACGCGATAGGATCATAAGAGAAAATATACCGCCGAGAAATAGCGCTCGTGAAGAAGAAGGACGATGTGAAAAAATAATCGTTAAAAAAAGCGACAACACAACAGAAAACATATACATTGTGTCATACATTCCACTTAACGACCATACCGCAACTATATTATTAATGCCGACCAAAAAAGCGGCGATCACGCAAAGAAAATAAAAACGCCTATCAATAATTTTTCTGCAAAGAAAAAATACAAGAATAACCGTCGCTATAGAAAATAACAAGGATAACGACCGCGCCGCAAAAACATAATCTACGCCGAACATCCCGAAAAAAGACAGGAGAATCAGCCACAAAAAACTTGTCGCGCCGTTAACGCGTTCGCCGATAATATACACGAGTCCATCGCCATTATTAAAATTACGCGCGTAACGCATCGTAATAAACGCGTCATCGGCCAAAAAATTATAATAAAATGAAAAAAATATCGCGACTGCCGCGCTAAAGATAAGCCCGCCGTATAAAAGATATTTTTGATAACTTTTCATCTCTAAAATTATGAAGAGGGAGTAATCTGAAAACGATTTTTTGGGATTTCGTATTGATCAATTATCTTTTTGTTTTGTTCAGCGCGTTTTAAGAAAATAATCGCGTAATTATCCACGAATACCGGCGCCCACGCGGGATCCTGCACGCGCTGGACTAAAAAATTTTGCCCCCATGGCGTGAGATCGCGATGCGAGAAAAAAAGAGTATTGAATTTATATTCTTCGTCAACGATTTTCCAAATAGCGTTACTTTCCTGCATCGGAATATAAACTTTCTGAAAAAAATCAACGCTGTACGCCTCTGGACGATTATCCACAAATACGCGCTCGCGCGGAAAAAGATGAAAAATAAGATACCCGCCGATATCGTAATTATTAAAAATCGGCCCTTGTAAATTATTTTGTTTAAAAAAATCAGCAGCAGCGCTATTCCGCGGCGCAAGACCAAGCCCGAATTGTCCCCAATTCGATAAGAAAACGAAATAATTATTTTGAAAAACAATAAAAGAGGATATCCCGATGATACCGATCGCGACGAGATCAACTAACTTCTTAACTTTTGAACGATCGTGAAAAAAATAAGATATTTTTTGAGCGTACAATTTTTCTCGTATTGCGCTAAGATTAAACGCGATAAACGCGAGCGCGAAAAAACCAAAGAGCGCAAAATTGCGAATCGCGACTAGTCCCATTCCGCCAATTCCAACGCTTATAAAAAGTAATGAAAGGGGATAGCGTTCAGCTGCTTTTCTTTTCGCAAAAAACGCTGCAATAAGACTCGCAACAAAAATAACAAAAACGATTTTGAAAAATAAAAAGCTCGGACTATTAACTATTTTTTCTATAAACCACACTGATTGATTTTCCGCAAGACGATAGCCGTAGTTCTCAAAGATGGTCAACGGGGCAAGCGCGCCCTTTATACCAAACGGATTAATGAGTGTTGCAAAGATTGTCGCGCACAAAAGACGGGAAAAAAATAAAAAATACTTTGTGCGCAGCTCTTTCACGAGCGCGCTTTCCAACCAAAACGCGCCGACAAGCGCTGGTCCAAGAAAAAAATAAATATGCGTATTCGTCCAAATAATTTGAATAAGAAGTAATATATAAAGCCATCGCGCACGAAGCGTTCCGTCGCGATATCGATAAAGTATATAAAAAAAAATCGCCGCAAATAAATAGCTTATTGCTTCCGGCCGTATCTCGGTGCGTTCGCCGAGAAGCGGTAAAATAAAAAGGGCTAAAATTCCAGCGATTCCAGCGCCAGTTTGTTTTCGCGCAAAATTAAAAAAAATAAAAAATGTCGCAAGACTTATCGCGACGAAAAATAATTGCGGACCGTAGATGCCAAACCATTCCCATAGAAGATACGTAAGAACGCCAAATCCCCAATGATGATTTTCTGTTTTGAAATCCGTCTCGGTATATGAATAAAAATTCGTCGTCAAGATGTTCCCGGATTGAAAAAATATCTCGCCATTTTTAATATGGCGTCCCAAGTCAGCAGTCGTCAAATTAACTTTATGCGTCAAAATAATCGCGTAATATAATACGACAAGTATAACAATGCCTATCTCGAGCAGTTTTAAAATTTTTCCTCTATTTTCCATGATACTATTATATCAAATTTTAATACTATTTACCCAGCCCGAGTTCTCTGTAAAATGTTCGTTCGGAGTCTTTGGAGATCGGATCTCCAAAGAAACTGCGATCTGAATCTGCGGAGATCGGATCTCCGCAAATTCTTTTTTTTGAAAGTCAGACTTTCGAATGGTGTAACAACTTAGATTTTTTCAGGGCGCTTGACATTTTAAATGGATATTCTATACTATCTTTCTGAATACTCAAATAAAGAGTATTCGGATTAATAGCTCTTAAAAAACGATGAATAACAACGACGGAATATATACGTGCTATATATGCCGCGCGTAAAGGAGAAAATTATTGTATGGCAACAAATAATAATACACCATCATCTTCTGATACCGGAAAAGTTAAACAGTTCAAAAAAGTATTGAAAAATCGCGTGGATGTATTAAAAACATTCTTTGACGAGCCATTTTCTGTACAAGTCAATGACTTATTTGGAACAAGCGATTTCCCAGAAGTCGACGTCAAAGAGAACGAAAAAGAATTCACCGTGGTCGCGAATGTTCCCGGCTTCACTCAAGAAACGGTTACGGTTGATGTGACCGATACGTCAGTCACGCTTAAAGGAACCGTTGAAGTAAACAACGAGACGAATAACGAACAGTTTCATAAAAAAGTTGAAAGAAAATCGACTTCTTTCGCAAGAAAAATCGTTCTTCCGTCAAAAGTTCAAAGAGCCAACGTTGTTGCAATATTGAAAGACGGTGTTTTAAAAATTGTTCTCCCAAAAGTCAAACCAGACGAGACACAACCCGTCCCCGTCACAACAGAATAGGCGTACTATGAAAATTTATATATTAGGTGCCAGTATGTCACAGCAAGGCGCACTCTATAATCAAATACGTATATTTATTCCGGGAAAAGGCGTTGTGATATATGAAGTACAAAACATACGTTATAAAAATGGTCAGCAAAAATTTATAGGTTTCTCTGATGGACCGAAAACGCTTGAAGAAGCGACGTCGGCTTCAAATTATTATATTGAGATCATAAAAGAAGAAGATGTCTCGAAAAACACGATATCAGAATTAGTTCGCGCATATCGGGACGTGCAACGCGCTCAAGATAAATCAAAAAAAATCATCGAAAAATTTTTTAACGAAGTAATATAATAGAAAAATATAAAAGTGCAGGTTACCCACACCTGCATTTTCTGTTTTTTCGTGTATCATAAATGATATGATGATAACGATAAAGATAGTTTGTAGT
>CAZVCF010000043.1:2337-8743 GCA_964626355.1 uncultured Gammaproteobacteria bacterium | reverse complement strand
TTTTTCTTTTGCATACGCGTGGCGCCCTGCGAATGAGAGGCGGATTTCGTGCTTCGGATTTTTCGATATTATGTTGTATTGTTTGAAAATTGATTCATTGGAAATTTAATGAAAATTAGAAATTAGAAATTGAAAATTTTGTTTTATAATCCCCTAAAAGCTAATTTTTTATTCGTATGTTTAGTAGACTTAAAATTATTGTTATTTTTATTTTTTTGATTATTCCTTTTTTTGCGTTTGCCGCGGAGGAAGAAGGGATTATTAGCGCGAAATCGTTGGGAGAGGGATGTTATAAATATGGCAATTGCGATTTTGGCAGTGTGATGGGGTTTGGCGTGTATATCGGTCAATTAACATTGAAATATATCGGGTTGGTGATCTTCGTCGTGTTCGTGTATGGCGGCATATTGTGGATTTTTTCCGCTGGCGATCCGACTAAAGTTGCAAAAGGAAAAAAAGCGATTCAGGCTTCATTGATTGGACTCATTATTACTTTTAGCGCGTATTTTTTAGTGGCGAATATTCTTAAAATATTGAATGTTGATACAAAATATGCGAATGTGTTGCCTAATGAAGGCGGCATAGGCGGAGGTGACGTTGGAGGATGTCCCCTACAGGCGAGTTGGGGGCCGTGCGGTAGTTCTAACTGGACGGCAAATTGCGATGGAGGACGCGATATCGAAGCTTTTCAGACGAACCTTGGTTTGTTAAATTGCGGATCTATTGCCGCTGACGGAAAATATGGATGCCAGACAGATGCCGCGTCGCAAAGGTTTAAACAAAATATTTTAAGCAAGTCAGGAGATATAATCATAAAGTGGCCAAGTTTTGAGGGTCCTTTTAATCAAACGATTGGCGCTTTACAGTCAAAACCGGGAACAAAGCCGGAAGTTGCCGGTCTCCTCGGGTTTATTGTTGTTTCAAATCAAACATCGACTGTACCAGAACTTAACTGTCCATAATTATCATTATGAAAAAATCTACACTTTTCTTTTTAGTTGTTGGTTGTTTGTTGTTGGTTGTTGGTTACTCTGTCGTTTTTGCCCAAACAAGAATCACAGATGTGAATCCGCTTAAAACAACGGACATCACCGTGATTGTGACGAATATCGTGTCGGAGGTGATTAAATATATCGGCGTGCTTGCGCTATTGATGTTTATTTACGGCGGTATTTTGTGGATGACGTCCGGCGGATCCCAGGATAAAATAAAAAAAGGAAAACAAGTGATTATTTGGGCGATTTTTGGACTCGGATTAGTGTTGTTAAGCTATTCAATCGTGCAATTTATCATTGAACGGTTCATTGCTGTTGGAGGAAATTAAAATAGGAGATTAGCTTTTAGGATATTAGGATATTAGGAATAGAATAAAATTTCCAATTTTTCACTTCTATTGGTTGTGGATAACTCATTGAATTTTTTAGCTTTTTTCTTACTCTTATACAGAAGTGTTTTGCTTTGCAATTAAAGGTCTACACAACGCAGAGCATACTATTTATAGTATCTAAAATTAACTTTTTTATTATGAATACGTTTACGTTTGATTTTAAAAAAATCGCAATAATAATATCTTTCTTATTGTTTATCTCGCTTCCTCTTTTTGTGTTTGCGCAACCGGAACTTAATAGTGGTTTAGGAGCTTTTGCAAATGAAACTAATCTAGGCAATGCTGATTTGCCGTCGGTTATTGGCAGAGTGGTCAAATTAGTGATTTCGTTTCTTGGTTTAATCGCAGTCTTGATTATACTCGGCGCTGGCTTTATGTGGATGACCTCCGGTGGAAATGAAGAGAAAGTCAAGAAAGCAAAGAAGTTGATGATCGCCGGCGTTGTCGGGTTGATTATAGTCATTTTATCATACTCAATCGCGAGTTTTGTGCTTTCTCGTTTCACGGGAATCGCGAATTAGTGGTTAGTGGATATTTGAAGTTTATCTAAAATATTTATTTTAAAATGAAATGTGATCAGTATATCATAAAAAAAATATGCACGTTTGCTGTTGTGTTTTTTATTGTAAGCGTTCCATTGGTGTTTGCGGCGCCTGCTCTTGAAAATGGGCTGACGAACGTGACGTCACCTGCCGGATTAGGCAAAAAGGATCTCACCGATGTTATTGGCAACGTTATTAAAATCGCGCTTTCGTTTATGGGCGTGATTACCGTATTGTTGATGATCGCCGGAGGCTTTATCTGGATGACCTCTGGCGGCGCTGAAGAGAAAATCAAAAAAGCAAAAAAATTGATGGTCGCAGGCGTTATCGGGTTAATTATTGTAATTGTTTCATACTCGATCACTAGTTTTGTTATTAGTAGATTTTCGAACATCGCGGATGTTTAACAGAAGAAGCAAAAAACGATATATAGATATGAAAAATTTCTTAAAAATATGTTGCGCAAAAAATAACGCGATTTTGTATGCTGTCGCGTTATTTTTTTTATTTGCTCCATTTGTTTTTGCGGCGGAAAATCCGCAGGGAGAATTAGATAAAATACAGACTGGAACAGGCTTGGGTAAAAGACCGCTTTCTGACGTGATCGGCGAAGCGATTAAAATTGCTCTTGGGTTTCTTGGCGTTATTGTCCTTCTTTTTTTTATTGCCGGTGGTTTTCTATGGATGACTTCAGGCGGATCAGAAGAGAAAATTAAAAAAGCGAAGAAGATGATGGCTGCCGCGGTCGTGGGGCTTGTGATTATCCTTATTTCATATTCCGCAACCACCTTTGTCCTTGAAAAATTGCAAGGAGTCGCAGGATGAAGGGGCTTCAATTATTTTTAACGTAATCGTAATAATCAGCCTATGCGGCCAACCGTACAACGAGCGCACTATTTAAATGCAAAATGCAAAAATCAAAATGAAAAATGACAATGTAAAATGTTAAAGTTATTTTTTGCTTTTAAACGGGATGATATTTGAGGTTTTTACGTTTTGTATTCCAATAGACGTAATTGACCACGCAATCCTATAATATCATCTTTTCTTAAATTTATTTTAAAATTTTGAATTGTCATTTTGATTTTTGATTTTTAAATTTTACATTTATTACTTATCCACACCCTTTTTTGCGCTCGCGGAAAAATAATAGTAAAATAAATTAACTTTCTTTCTTTTTAAGGATATAAAAAAGATGGCAAACAATAATATGTATCCAGTATGGCTGACGACTACGCAGACAGTTTCTGTTATGCGTTTTTCATTTTTTAAAAAATCCGCCGTCTAGCGGAATTTATTTTTTATCATTAACAAAAAATATGTACGCACGACGAAACAAGGTTTTTCTTTGCATTAATTTAATCGCGATTATGGCAATCGCGCTGTCGCCGCTTTCCGCGCTTGCGGCAAAGCCGACGATTACCGCAGTATCGGTAACAACAAAATCGGTCGCTGTAACGTTCAGTGAAAATGTGGTGAACTCAACCAGTTCATCAGCTACCGATTTTTCAAAGAGCGTTTATCGCATTCCGTCGCAAACCGCAACTTCGTCCAACTGGGCTCTGCAGAGTCCAAGCGGAACGAATGTGCCGATAAGCAATATAACGAATTGGGTTGAATATACAACTTCTTCAAAGAAAGCGATTTTGTATGGATTGAATTTAACCGCTGGAAATACCTACGCGCTTTCAATGAGCGGTATTAGCGATGTTGCAACCGCGACTGCGATGGATTCGTTCGCTTCAAGCGGCACGGTAAGCGCGGTAAGCGGTACTATCGATCCATATATTAATCAAGTCATTCCTAATTACGGAAAGGCGAACGATACGGTTGTGATTCAGGGAACGAATTTTGGCGCATCAACCGGCGATGTTGATTTTCAGCCACTGGGAGGCGGTTCAAATTTTGGCACGGTAACCTCATGGGCAGACACCTCGATTGTTGTGCAGGTTCCATCAGCGATGAACGGTTATAAGGATCTTAAAATAAAGCGAGCAAGCGACAATACACTTTCGAATAAAAGAAATTTCGCGTTGTATACATCAACAAGCGGTATCATCACTGGAAGTGTGAGCTCGACGAACGCGTCGGACGTTGAAGATGTGCGTGTGATAGCGTATATTGAAGGTTTCCCAAGTAGCGATTCTACATTGACTCAAAAAAATGGAAGTTATTCTATCCTCGTTTCTACCGGAGGAACATATAGTGTGCGTTTTGAAACTCCGCCGGGAGCGACAAAAGGTGCGCCTGATAAATTAACGAATAAATCAGTTAATCTTAATTCCGTGACAAACGTCGGCGTTGCGCAAATGCTTTCGGTGAATGCGCAAGGGACGGTCTATGCGCCAGATGGGACAACGGTGGTTAGTAATGCGAGCGTCATGCTTCATAATCGTGAATGGACAATTCAAAAATACGCAATCACGGACGCAAATGGCGCGTATAGTTTGGCGGTTTCCGCAGGAACCTATTCAATCTATGCGACTCCGCCAGGATATAATCCGAATAATTATAGAAATTCTCTTGAAACAGAAGTGACGGTTCCATCATCCGGCAGTGTGACAAAAAATATAAGTCTTACCGCGGAAAAAGTGACCGGAACGATTAAGACGCCAAGCGGGAGCGTGTCTGATTCAAATCCATTTCCTGATGTGGTTGTTCCGAACGCGAGCGTGAGTATTCATACAAGTAATTGGAGCTCAAGTTATTGGGGACAGACCGATTCAAGCGGCAATTTCAGTTTTGGAAGTATTGCGGATGGAACCTATCTTATGGATATTGATCCGCCGTATAGCGGCGATTATAAAGTATATCCGCGCACAAGCATCGGTGAGATTACGATTTCAGGCACTACGGCGTTAGGAATAAAACGTTTCGCAACGCCGAATATATTTGGGCGTGCGCTACAAGGAACTAGTCCTGTTGAAAATTCATGGGTTAGTTTGCATAAAGAAGGATTTTGGGCAGGCGCGAGCACGAACGCGGCTGGCCGTTTCGCGTTCGGCGGCGTGTCCGCTGGAAAATATAAATTAGAGATTTCTCCGCCCGGCGGAACGGTGAATATGGCGCGCATTGAAACAGATATTGAAATCAGCGCGACTGAAGCGACAAACGGAAAAAATCTCGGAGATTTTGTATTCGCCGCTCCGAATGTGACCGGAAAAATTTTACCGCCAACCGGAAGTTCCGGTGTGCGCGATGTATGGGTGAATATTCAGCCGGCAAGCGGTCCGGGAATGTATTACGGCGGAATGTCGCAAAGTGATGGCACATTCGGCATTGGCACGGTCCCAGACGGCACATGGAGTTTAAATGTGAATGTTCCATGGGGAAGCGTGTATTCAAATTTTGCCGCAAAAACGATTGTGGTGTCCGGCGGAACCGTGACAACTGTTGACGGTTCCGCAAACACGAGTAATTCCTTAATGAATGCCCTGCGATTAAGCGATCCAGCGGTGAATGGTTTAAAGGGAACGGTAAAAGGACCAATTGGCAGCGCGGACGAAAATAATGGACTTGCGAATATTTCATTAGGTATTCGCACGTCCGGCAGTATGACGGGCTCGCAGTGGACAACAACCAATTCAAGCGGCGAATTCGCAGTTGGCGGACTTGCAGAAGGCACATACGAGATTGAAGCAATGCCATCATGGGGTTCATCTTATTCTCGCACGAAAGCGACACATATAATTACTTCCAGCGCTTCAACTCGATCAGGGCTAGTTATCCGTCTGACACAACCAAATGTCACCGCAACAATTAAAACACCGTTAGCGTCTGAAGATAGTAGCTCATCAACGAATCCAACACCAGACACAGCAGTTGCGTGGGCATGGGTAAGTATCTATCGCGAAGGGCCGATGATGACCGGTGGCGGATGGTATGGAGCGAATACGGATCAAAATGGAGCATTTACTCTTGGAGGTATTGATTCTGGCACCTATACGGTTGAAGTGAATCCAAACTGGGGAAGCGCGTATAGCAAAAAAAAGGTGCAGGGAATTACTTTTACTTCAAGTGGCGATTGTACACAGAGTACTGATACGGACGGCAATGGAGCGACAACTGATGGCGACAGTAATACGAGCGCGTGCAGTTTGAATAATTTAATCGGAACTGGATCAACAAAAGCGGTTCGTTTGAGCGCGCCTCAACTAAAAGGAAGTATCGTTGATCCTTCTAGTAATGGATTAGCAAATAGCTGGATTATGGTGCGCAGTACTGACTGGTCGTCAAATGCCGGCGCGAATACCGATAGTAGCGGGAACTTTACGATTGGCGGATTAAGTGATGGTACCTATCAAATTGAAATCAATATGCCGTGGGGGCAAAGCAAATCCTATGTTCCGCCGAGTGGATTAACCGTGGTGATAGCAAGCGGGAAAGGAACAATTAAATTGGATGGCGTCGCGCTGGCGAATAACAAAATTACTCTTCAAGAGCCGGTGAAAACATTAAGCGGCAGTGTGACGAAGCC
>CAZVCF010000043.1:0-2237 GCA_964626355.1 uncultured Gammaproteobacteria bacterium | reverse complement strand
ACGGTCATCGGCACGGTAAAAACATCAAGCGGAACAGTGGTTGCAAACGCTTGGGTTGAAGTTCGTAAAGGCTTCGGTATGGGAAGCGGATCGCCAACTGACAGTAACGGAAAGTTCAGTATCAAGGTTCCAGAGGGAAATTATAAAATATCGGTTTATCCAAATAATGACCAATATGGCAGTCCGAGTGAAACAAAAGTGAAGGCAGCTGCTAATCAAACAACTGACGCGGGAACACTTTCTCTTAAAGATAAAAATAGTTATATTCAGGGAACAATCCAGGACACGGCAGGCAATGCGTTGGGGCAAGTGGTGGTGAATGCGTTTCAAATGGATGGCAATGGATGGGCGTATGGATTTTCTTCAAGCACCACAGGCGTGTATTCGTTGCGCGTTTCATCCGGAAAATGGGGCGTAATGGTAATGCCAATGAGCAATTCGTACGTGTATCAGGGAAAACCATTAACCGTTACCATCGGTGATAATGAAACAAAAGGAACTAATAATTTTACGCTGAAAATAGCCAACTCAACGATTAAAGGAAAAATTCGTCTTAATTCAACAAGCGGAGATGTAGTAACTGATTTGTGGGGCGGCGTGTGGGTGAAAGATTCGTCGTCAGCTGAAATGCTTGATTTTGGCGGACCATTTGACGATATGATGGAAAAAGTAGGAATAAAAGGAGGTGGCGGCACTGGCGAAGCGATGGCATCCAGTCCTGGTGGAGGAAATTTAATGGGATCGGGGATAGAGAAAGGTATGGGCACTGGAGTTTTTAACGGCGCGTTTGAATTGAAAGTTCCTGCTGGTACTTATCAAGTCGGTATCGGAATGCCGCCGGGATCAAAATATACGCTCGCGACAACAACTGTGGTGACGATTGCGGATAGCACAACGGAAAATGTGAATCTGATCGTAAAGTCAAATAATGTTTCATTGAGCGGAAAGTTTTATGTTGATGCCGACAATGATGGCGCGTATGATACAGGAGAAGAAGTAACTGACGCGCGCGCAACCGTGTTCGCGGATAGTCAAGATGGAACCGGCGGATGGCAGATGGCTGAAGCGAAAAGTGGATCATATTCAATGAGCCTGTCTGAAGGTAAATGGATTATTAATGGATTTATTGACCAAATGATGACATTCGGTTCAACAAAATACACTGTTATACCAGACAATCAGATGGCGATTTATTCGGCGAATAAAACGTATACCTACAATATCAAATTAAAAAAACTTACTTCCACAATTACTGGAACAGTTAAAGATCCAGATGGCGCAGGACTTGCAGGCGTGTTTGTTTTCGCTGATTTTGGAGACGCAACAACGAAGAGCGATATCAAGCAAGTAACCGGACTAAATACGATGACTGACACCAGCGGAAATTATTCATTAAAAGTCCCTTTGGGAACGTATAAAATTGGCGCTGGTATTCCGCCGTGGGACGCGCGCGATTTGATCGCTCCATCGCTTCTCACAGTAACCGTTGGAAATAATGAAACAGCGACCGGAAAGAATTTGCAATTTACAGCCTCTGACGCGACAATTTCAGGGAGTATCACTTTTGGCGGTGCGAAAAAAGAAAGTGCGGTATTCGCATGGTCGGAAGGAGGAGGAACTGCGTTCTCGACCGCGTCAGCAGGAACCTATTCATTGAAAGTTACAAAAAATGCAACTTGGTTTGTAAAAGCAAAATCAATGATTAGCGGAAAACTTTATGAAAGCGCGGATAAGACGGTTATTACCGGCACAACGGCAAGTTATACTCAAGATTTGGAATTAGTTGAAAAGAGTAAAACGGTTCCGGACGCGAAAACAGTGACATTTGACTCAACTCAAAGTAAATCAATTATTCTTACAGACGGGACAACGCTTGATATTCCCGCTGGATCAATTGCGTCTTCAGGAACACTTACCTTGACTATTACACCGACAATTGATTTAAAGAGCGAGGTAGATGATAAGCCGGCAAGTATTGGATATGATTTTAAAGCAACGAATTCTTCAGGACAGGAAGTAACGCAATTTGTGAGCGACGTGACTATTAAATTTCCCTATAACGCGACAGACACTGCGGCGCTCGGACTTTCAGAAAGCCAATTGACCGCGAAATACTTTGATGCAACCACCAATACGTGGGAAGATTACAAAACAGTTTTAGTTGATACAGTGAATGATACGGTTAACGTCAAAACCAACCACTTCACCATCGGCGGTATTATCGGTGATTTCAGCGC
>CAZVCF010000042.1:0-8761 GCA_964626355.1 uncultured Gammaproteobacteria bacterium | reverse complement strand
TCCCGAAGGACATATTCCTTTTATCATTGTTCCGAGCGAAAAACTGCTTTCGCTGGAAAAGAAGATTCCGCTGATGGAGGTGGAGGGGAAGAGAGGAGCTATAGATCGTGATTTTTTAGATCTTCCAGAACTAAAAACTATAGATGGTCTGAAAATTCTTAGATTAATGGCATATCTCATTATTGATATTGAAAACGGAAAAACGATGCTCGGTAAAAGCGCAGACGAAGCAGTAAATCAATTTAAGATAGAAGGGCGATCTCCTCTTACGGTCGAAGAAGGAGTTGCGCTCGTTTTTTATTATCCCGAAATCCTCAAAGATCACAACATAGACTTGCCTAGTTCTTGTTTCAGCGATGATAAGTTTGCATATTTATGGCTCAGTATGAACAAGCTGGAACTCAGCTGGGGACGGGCAAAGAACTCCAGTAAGAGGTGGGGCTCCGCTTCTTGTTCTCGCAGGATATAAAATTTGCAATCTGAAATCTGTAATCTGAAATCTACACTATCAACAATTTTGAATTATTTAGTTAACGAATTAACGGATTAACGAATTAAAGAGATAAGAAAATTTCTGAATTATTTATTTAGTTAACTCGTTAATTTACCAATAAATAATTTTTGATTTTTTACCCTTCCGCCAGAGGCGGATCCGCCTTTGGCGGAATACCCTAGTGGCTATACCCTAAACCCTATTCTATAGTTGCTGGTTGAATGTTGAAAGTTAATTTTATTCGTTGATTTATGAAATTCTCTTATAATTGGCTGAAAGAATTTGTTGATATGGAAATGACCCCAAAAGAATTGGGAGAGTTTTTGACAATGCGCATTGTGGAGGTAGAAAATGTTGAACGAATCGGAAAAGGATTAGATTTGATTTTCATCGCTGAAATTAGAGAAATCAAACCGCATCCGAATGCGGATCGGTTGCGTTGTGTAAAAATTTTTGATGGTACGCACACACAGGAAGTAGTATGTGGCGCGCCGAATATAGTAGTCGGGCAAAAAGTTCCGTTCGCGCGCGCTGGAGTCATATTACCGAACGGCGTTAAGCTTGAAAAAGCGGTTATCCGAGGCGTGGAATCAAACGGAATGCTGTGCGCCGCCGATGAACTCAAACTCGGTAACGATCATTCGGGGATTTATATTCTTGGAAAAAACGCGTTGGTTGGCGCGCGATTAGATAAATTTTTAGGAATGGACGATTATTCCATTGATATCGATAATAAAGCATTGTCGCATCGCCCAGATTTATTGAGTCATTGGGGATTGGCAAAAGAGATTGCGGCATTCAGCGGAAAAAAATTAAAAAAAGATTTCTCAAAATTGGATGAAAAACGATTTTTGGATGAAAAAACAAGCGAGATAGATATCGAGATAGACGAGGCGATATGTCCTGTTTATTTCGGCGCACTACTTTCTAATATAAAAATTGCTCCTTCGCCGGAATGGCTTGTTGCAAAATTACGCGCGCTTGGGATCGAATCAATTAATAATATTGTTGACGCGACGAATTTTGTTATGGCGGAAATCGGCGAACCGTTGCACGCGTTTGATTATAATCGCATCGCCAACGCGTCGGGCGGAACAAAAAAAATCATTGTAAGATCTGCGTGGGAAGGCGAGAAAATTATGGCGCTTGATAAAAAAGAGTACGCGCTTGCAAAGGGAGATATGGTTGTTGCCGATAAAGAAAAAATTTTTGCGTTAGGCGGAATGATCGGCGGACTATCAAGTGGAATCAACGACGAGACGCAACGGATAGTAATTGAAGCGGCGAATTTTAATGCGGTGAATATACGAAAAACCGCGCGACGGTTGGGTATTCATACGGATGCGACTACTCGCTTTGAAAGAAGTACCCCTCTCATTCTCGCTGGAATAGGTCTTGATCGAGCACTTTCAATCATTGAGGAAAATGGATGGGGGAAAGTTATTGGCGTGAAAGCCGTGATGAGCGCGCGGTATCAGAAAACACTCGCGTATAAAAAAACAATACTCGTTGAGTATGAAAAAATAAATGAGCAGTGCGGGACGTCGTATTCGATCAATGAACTGCATAGTTTTTTGCGCGCGCTTAATTTTTCGCCCACGCGCGTGAAAGGAAACGCGATGATACGACAGGTGGTTGCGTTCGCGAAAAAGAATTTAGGAAAACCATATAAGTACGGCGCGTCAACATCGCTCGACAGTCCTGATTGTTTTGATTGTTCAAGTTTTGTTCGGTATGTTTTTACCGCTGGCGCGGGTTATGAAGATATAGCGCGGCCGGCGATTGCGCAATTTGATTCGGGCGCGCCTATTGATCTTGATAATCTAAAAGTTGGCGATTTGATTTTTATGAAAGGCGCTTTGCCGCGCGTGAATCCGCGGCATCCTAATGGTATTGGGCATGTCGCGCTCTTTATTGGCAGTAAGAAAGTTATCCATGCGGATGGCGTGGCGAAAAAAGTCGTTATTGATGCGGTTTCAAAATTTTTGAAGAATCACGGGGAATTTCGCGGTGCGCGGAGAGTGATTGACGCGCAGAAAGAATATGCGCGCGTTTCAATTCCAAAAGAGAGGACCGATTTAACGATTTCGCAGGATATTGTTGAAGAAGTCGTTAAATACATCGGCGTTAATTCTATCGTACCTGTGCCGATAGGTGGAGCGATTGGATATCGAGCGCTTGACGCGCTGTCTGTTTTTACTTCGTCAACAAAAAATATCTTGCGCGCGCTTGGGTTTGATGAAATGTATAATTATTCATTCTATGGAGAAAATGAGCTTGTGAAAAAATATCCGGAAACGCATTTTGAGGTTTTATCTCCGATGAATCCGGATCAAAACTATATGCGCGTCAGTTTAGCGGCGCATCTGTATAAAAATATCGAGAAAAATCTCGGGTTTTTTGATGAAATAAAAATTTTTGAGATTGGCCATATATTCAGAAGACGCGGACAGAAGACGGGGATTTACGCGGATGAAGACGCGGATTTACGCGGATGGGGGATTGAAGGAGTAGATGAAAAAATCCACTGCGGCGCGTTCGTTGTTTCAAAAAATCAAGACGCATTTTTTTCACTTAAAGCTGCGCTTGAAAAAATTTTTGGAAATAATTTTACTATCGCTCCTTATACCGGAGAAGGTATTCCTGTTTATTTCGATTGGATGACTCTGTATACAGTCGCTATTAATAATAATGAAATCGGCTATTGCGGATTACTTCCTCAAAAATATTTGAACGAATTAAAATATAAAGGAACAGTCGCGTATATGGAATTCGATATGGATCGCGCGCGTTCAGCAACGCGTCAGACAATGTATCGGAAAATTTCAGAATATCCGCCGGCAAAATTTGACATTGCGTTTATCATTGATGAATCGGTTCCGTATCGCGATATAGAAAAAACGCTTTGGAACACGGATAAAAATATCGCCCTACTTGAATGCAACGACATATTCAGAGATACAGAGAAGATAGGGAAGAATAAAAAGAGCATTACTTTCAGTGTCATACTACAATCATCAGAAAAGACATTAACGAGCAACGAGGTCAATGAAGTAATTAAGAAAATGAGCGCGGCAATGCGCGACACATTCAACGCGCAATTGCGCGATTCGTGATAAGTTAACAGTGAAAATTAAGAGTGAAAAGCGAAAGACATAAGATGGAATATAGAATTTGGAGTGCGAAATAGTTAATTTAAAATGCAAAAATCAAAATGTAAAATGACAGTGTAAAATTTAAAAATGAATTTAAGGAAAAATGATGTAAGACGACTGCGTGGTTAATTATGTCTGTCGAGACGCCAAAGGCAATAGCCTCACATGTCCTTATGTTCAAAGGCAAAAATAATTTTAACATTTTAGATTGTAATTTTTCATATCCGAAGTAAGAGAGGAAAGATAAAAAATGTTTTATCTTGCCGAACGAACGAGGATATATCGAAGATATTTTGATTTTTACATTTTTCATTTTTGTTGCGTTGTGTTGTTTGAAAATAAAAAACTCGGCATATTTAATGCCGAGTTTTACTATTATATAAAATAATCAAAATGCGCGAGATTAGAATTCATATTCCAATAGCCACGCGGTTTTCCAATTAAGATTCAGTAAGTCGTTTTTATTAATGTACGCATATCGTTCCCATCGGAGATACACGCCCATATAGCCGAGCAATCCAATTTTTGCGCCAATACCAATACGATGTTTTAAGCGGCTTATATCAAATTTTTCAGTTTGCGTGCCTGTGGCTACGCCGCTATACAGGAACGCGACTGGATTGATAGAAAATATCATAAAAACAGTATTGCTTTTAAAGAAGGTATAATCAAGTAAGGCAACGCGCAGTAACGACCATCGCAGTTCTATTTCAGACAATATATATTTATTTACATAAAATCCGTGGAGATTTACTCCTGGCGAGCGATAGAGATTCATATTAAACATCGTAAATGGATACGGATCTCGTCCAAACGATTTTCCGCCAGCGAAGCGCGTCGCAAGAGAAAGACGATTGAAAATGCGAAGATAATAACGAAGATCGGCTAACGTCATTGCGTCTAATATCTGTTGATTTGCGACAGTAGTATTTAATCCAACATAATAGAAGTGCCCGTGCCGTTGTTCGGTTCCTATGTCAGCAAATGATGCATCAGAGGAAAATGATATGGTGAGTTGCGAGAATGGTATCGCGAGCGTTTGTCCCGATGTCTCGGCGATATATCCATAATAAGGATAGTAATATCCCCAATTCAGATATTCCCGATAGAGAAATCCGCCGCTTGCGCTGATTGAAATACTATTTTCAAGATCTAAGGGGAAGAATACACCACGCGTTACATTGATAAAAGCGTCTATAGTAAGGTACGATTGATCCCAAAGCCATGGAGAGCGGGCAACTGGAAAACGAGCAAGGCTGATATCGGTGAATTGTTTCACGCGACTGGATAAATCATAATAAGTATTTTGGAAATAAAAGAATGGCCATTGTCCTGCTTGCCAGGAGAGTATGCCGTTATGTCTTTTTATATGATCTCCGGTTGCCGTGGTAACAATATATCCTGCTCCTTGAATCCAAAGAGGGAATATATATTTTATGCTGTCTGGTTTGCTCACCACACTGTCTGGCACAAGCGCGACTATTTTTGGACGATCATTCACGCGATGCGCTGAAATTTTTGCAAGCGATTTGAAATTCAGTTCAACGGCTTGTATCCGATCGTTTACCTTTTCACTGTTCGATTTTGATTCAGAATCCATTATTAATAGACGATTATATTGATCATAGCCAATAATTTGCTCCACGAAAGGATATCTCACGAATTGCGAAGAAGTATATTCAAAAAGTTCCGTGCCATAACGATAGTGATAGGCAGTATCGTTTTTTTTGTTCCAGAAAATGATTGAGGGCATACCGTTTTGTTCAAGAACACGGAGTATAAGCGTATCGCCTTGCGTGACAAGTTGATCAAGATATCCATCAAAAGAAAAAGTAATTTGTTCTGTATAAGAAGTAGAAAGATTCAGCCGATAGAGCGAACGATTCGTACTATCGTGTTCAGTGCCTATATAATACAGATGATTATTTGAGACATGCGGCGTGTATTCCTCACGAGGATCGTTGGTAATTTTTGTAAGCGAAGAGTTGATAAAATTATACGTAAAAATATCCTTTTGCCCGAGCGTGTCCATTCCGACAAATACGAGAGATGAATCATTAATAAAAGAAATATCGCCTATCCACAGAATACCTTTGAAAGAAATTTCCTGCGTGCGTTTTGCTTTTTCTTTTTCCCATGAGAGCGTATAGAGTTCAATCTGTTCTTGACCGTTTTTATTGAGCGCGAGGGCAATGGTGTTGCCGCGTATCGCTGGCGTATTTTCAAATCTAAAAAAGAGCGATTTCCGTTCAAATTGCCGCGCAATTTTTATTTTTTTATAGGTTGTTAGATTAACCGCGACGATTTTCGCGTACCACTTGTCATCAGGTTCATAGTAGACAAACGTATTTGTGGCGCGATCGTACGCAGTATATCCAACAATATGAATATCTACTTTTGGAATGCGTGTATCGCCATAACCTTTTTTGGGGTCGTACGGTATTTTGATCGCTGTTTTTTCCGCGCTATCTGCGGATTGTGTTGTACTTATTGAATGGAATCTATTTTTAAGATGCATATACCACAAAGATTCAACATCTTTCAGAGGAACACCAAACGCGTCATCTTCCCATGCGCGGTCGAATTTTTTCTTGTACGCGATATAGAGGAAAAATGTCGTGAGTGGATACTGGTCGTTGCGCACAAACAAACGGAAAAAATCGTCCCGCGTTGAATCATTTTCAGCAAGTTCGCGCAGTATTTTTTCTTGTTCGTTCAATTGATCAACTCGTATATCTTCTTTATTCGCGTCGTTTGTCCACGGATAGTCAAAAATGCGTGTAGTCGGAACGTTAATGAAGTTGGTTCCTGTTGAAATTTTTTTCTTCAGTTCAAATGACGCGCGATAGGGTGTACTAAGAAGCGTATCGTAGGTTGAGGGTGTTGATCCAATCGACCATGCGAGTTTTTTATAATTCGTGAACGAAAAACGCATAACATTATATCCAAGCGAATAATTGAGAAATCCATAATAGGCGAGTTCACTTAAAGACGGGAGCATATTGCCAAGCACTACTGACATATTAATTTCATTTCCGCGCGCAACGCGATAGTCATTGGTATGCGAAAAATAATAAAGCGACATCAGTTCTGCGAATCCTTCGGTAAACCATAAAGGTATTTGTTCGGCTGGGTCAGCTTCTTGTGTGATGATAAGCGATTTCAGTGAGATATGATAGTATGCGCGCATTTCTCGTACAAAGTGTCGTTCCCATGCGTGCGCAATTTCGTGCGCGAGCGTTGTAATAAATTCATGAAGATTTCCACCATACGGAACCACCACTCGCATATTGAGCGTTTCAGTAAATCCGAGAACGCCCGGAGGCACAAACATGCCTGGCTCGACGTTCTGCTGATTAACATCCTGCATATTCGGGAAGAGAATGATCGTCAGATGTTTCGGTTGCCATGGCAGAAGGCGATAAGAGATATTGACGGATTGGAGCGATTCAGGCTTTTTCGTAAAAAGATTTTTAAACCAGCGAACAAAAGAAGAAGTTGAATCTGTTTTAGTCGTGTCTTTATAGATATGATCAACAATACGAACTGAATCAACGTGTTTGTATACGAAGAGCGTTTTATAGCACGCGATTATTTTTTTGGTTTCATGATACGCAATGCGCGCTGTTGGTTCCATTTGTTTTGGAAAATAAATAGTGAATTTTCCGCTGTCATCTTCTAAAGTATGCCACGCGTTGTCGCCGATAAAAGGCCGATAAAAAACATTGTTTCGTTGCGCAAAAACGCCTGTAGAGAAAACGAACAATGCGATTAGTAAGATATTTTTCATTAAAATATCACCTCTTTTGGGGATAGTTTGTTTTTAAGGAACGTTGATATAAGGGTAGATTATCTCTATGAGATGTCAAATCTCTATTATTGAGGACTTCCGCGCTTGGCGCATCATAGACCTCTTACGAAAATGTAAAATGTAAAATTTAAATAGAATACTTCGCTATACTGAATTCAAACGCGCGAAAGTTCTAAAAATTTGTTATTTCAAAATGTTTTTTAATATCGTAATTGTTTGTTCTAATTCTTTTTTTGTGGTTTGTTTTCCGAAACTGAAACGAAGCGATGAGAGCGCTTCTTTTTTTGATTTGCCGATCGCGAGGAGCACATGCGAAGGATTAATGCTTCCCGAATGACACGCGGATCCCATTGAAGCGGCAATGCCTTCCATATCCAATTTGATGATGAGTGTACGTCCGTCAGCGCGCGCGAATGTTGCGTTAATAATATGCGGCGCGGAATTTTTTTGGTCGCCGTTGATACGCGCGCCGAGTTGTATAAGTTCTTCCACGAAATAGTCTTTTAATTTTTTCAGCCGCGCGATCTGTTCGCCCTGTTCTTTTTTGATCAGTTCCGCGGCTTTACCGAATCCAATAATGCCGAGCGTGTTCTCCGTTGATGCACGGCGCTTCATTTCTTGATCGCCGCCGTGAAGCAGGGGGCTGAATTTTACTCCTTCGCGCGCATACAGCGCGCCAACGCCTTTTGGTCCGTAAATTTTATGCGATGAGAGCGTTAATAAATCAACGCCAAGTTTTTTAACATCGATAGGGAGGTAGGAGGTGGCTTGCACCGCGTCAGTATGAAAAAGAATATTTTTTTGATGAGCGATCGAGGCGAGCTGTTGAATCGGCTCGATTGTTCCGATTTCATTATTAACGAGCATTATCGAGACGAGGATAGTGTCGCGTGTTAGCGCTTCTACTAGCTTCTCTTCGGAAATAATGCCGTTAGAATGTGGTTTTAGATAGGTAATTTTATATCCCTGCGTTTTTAAAAATTCGCACGATTCTAAAATTGAAGCATGCTCAATTGCGCTCGTGACGATATGATTTCTTTTTTTACGATATTCCCATACAACGCCTTTAAGAGCAAAATTATTTGCTTCTGTTCCGCTTGAGGTAAAAATAATTTCAAGCGGTTTCGCGTTAATCAGCGACGCAATCGCGTCGCGCGCTTCTTCTATGGCAACGCGCGCTTTTCTGCCGAATGCGTGCACGCTTGATGGATTTCCAAATATATCTTCATGCGCGCGCATATGCTCGCTTACGCGAGGATCGATAGGAGTGGATGCGGAATAGTCGAGATAGACCATAGAAAA
>CAZVCF010000041.1:0-8965 GCA_964626355.1 uncultured Gammaproteobacteria bacterium | reverse complement strand
AAAAAGGCGGAACCGGTAAAACAACGACGGTTATTAATCTCGCGCGCGCAATGCACCTTGAAGGTAAAAAAATATTGGTTATTGATATGGACCCGCAAGGAAACGCGAGTTCTGGACTCGGCGCGGAGAAAAATATCAGCGTGTACGAAATAATCTCCGACCAACTCAATCCTCTTGAACATTGCGCTACGATTAAAGACGGTTTGTGCGTGCTTCCGGCAAACGAAAACCTCGCTGGCGCGAACGTGGAATTTATCAATCTAGAAAACAGAGAATTCTTACTTTCCGAATCGATAAAACCGCTTCACGACCATTTTGATTTTATACTCATTGACTCTCCCCCATCGCTAAGTATCTTAACCGTCAACGCGCTTGCGGCAAGCGATTATTTTTTAGTGCCGGTGCAAGCGGAATATTTCGCGCTTGAAGGACTCGGGCAACTGCTTTCAACAATCAATCTTATCCAGCAGAATCTGAAACCTGATCTGCGCAACTTGGGCGCGCTCGTCACTATGTACGACGAACGCGCGCGGCTTTCAAAAGAAGTGTTGGAAAATCTTTACAAGAATTTTGACGCGTACGTGTTTAGAACAATTATTCCGCGCAATATAAAACTCGCGGAAGCGCCCAGTTTTGGCAAATCAATTTTTGATTACGCCCCGTCTTCCCGCGGCGCCACCGCCTACCGCCGTCTGGCGAAAGAACTGTTATTTAGAATACCGTAATAAGATAGTTAATAGTGAACAACGAATAGTGAATAATAAAAATCCGACGCACGAAATACGAAACAAATTTAAATGTTCAAAATTCAAAATCTAAAACAAGAATAAAGTCCATAATCCTAAACCGTTTTGGTCATTGGAATTTTGCCCGGCCTTCGTAGCCGCCTTTCTTCGCCTTCTTCTCTGCTCTCTCCGTAGTAGTTCGAATGGCTACGAAGGACTGGAATAGCTACTTCGGCGGAGTAGGCAATTTAGATATTGTTTCGAATTTCGTATTTATAATCTCTTGATTTGTCATTTTGCATTTTGATTTTTTATTTTTTAATTTGAAACATGGTCCATCTCGGACGCGGACTTGAAGCGCTTATCCCGCGCGCAAATAAAACAATACATTCGTCACTTTCTTCGTCATCAAGCGATGAAAAGGACGTTTCTTCTATTGCTATCACTAAAATTATCCCGAATAAACATCAGCCAAGAAAAAATTTTAATCACCTTGAGCTTGAAGAACTTATTAAATCAATTAAAATACATGGTGTGATTGAACCAATCGTTGTGCGCCGCGATGGTGAACTGTACGAGATCATCGCCGGCGAACGTCGTTTTCGCGCCGCGCAAATGGCCGGCATTGCAAAAATTCCAGCAATAATCCGCGAGAATGTTGAAGATCGCGAAAAATTGGAACTCGCGCTTGTGGAAAATATACAACGCAAAGACCTGAATCCGATTGAACGCGCGCGCGCCTACACGTATTTAATGGAAAATTTCACAATCACGCAAGATGACCTTGCCGAACGCATCGGCAAGAGCAGATCGTCTGTCGCGAACACGCTCCGTATTCTCAATCTCCCGCAAGAAATTATTACCGCGCTTGAAGAAGAACGATTGAGCGAAGGCCACGCGAAAACATTATTATCGCTCTCTGACAAACGGCAACAATTAAAATTATTCAAAAAAATCGTTGCGCTCGGATTATCCGTTCGCGCCACGGAGAGTTTTGTGCACAAGATTAAAAAGATAGTTCCTCAGTCCAACGAAGCGATGACAAAATTGCTCAATCGCCTCGAAGAATTTTTCTCAACAAAAGTCGCGCTTAAGGGCACACAACGGGTTGGAAAAATCGTTATCCATTATTACAGCGAAGAAGAATTAAAAGAAATTCTCAAAAAAATCGGTGTAAAAAGTTAAAATATTTTGTTCGCCAAATACTACGGCCGTAGTATTTGGCGAACAAACTAAATATAATTTTTTTTAAAACGAAAAGTTAAAAAATAAAACGGATAACCTCCGATGATTTCATCGGAGGTTATATTTTTAATTATTATTTTTGTTTGTTTCTTTACTATTTTTCTGAAATCGCCACGCCGCGATTGATGAACCTAAAAAGTACATCGCAAGAATTCCAAATATGGCAAGCAGACTCCCCTTTCCATACGATACAAAATGATGAAAACCAACATTGAAATTAAGAACGCCAAGCGCAAGATTAAAAATTACTGGCCATAAAATCAGTTCGGTGCGCCCTTGAGCGCGATATTCCAGTCTTATATACGTTGCGCGGTAAAAAAAGTATGGCGAAAAAAATAAAAAAATCACAAAAAGTAAATCGTAAAACATAATTAACTCCCTATATTTCCTCTCAATGTTCGAATACTCTCGATAAGTGCTTCGCGTACTGTCCGCATCACAAACCCTTCTTGAAACAATTTATCGCAATTAATAATGGTGTTGACACGGCGCGCGTGCGTTCTCTTATCAAGTTCTTCTTTGGTTATTTTGTTTACTATTTTATTCGGTTGAATTGTCATTCTTAAAATTTCCGCGATTTGATAGGGAGATGCGGTTCCGGGATTTGTAATATGGTAGATGCCGGTCGCGCGTTTTTCGCGTAAAAAATCAACCGCTCTTAAAAAATCTTCCACATTCGTCAGGGAATTTTGATCATCGATAAAATCAGTATAGCGCGTAAACTTCATCAAAAGATTGCGCGGATGCGTATCGCCAGAAAACGGAGCGCGCGGACGAACAATGAGCACCGGTAAATTTTTCATCGCTTCATCAGCCAATTGCTTCGTATGGCCATAAAAACAACCGGGATTCGGAGTATCAGTTTCGATAAATCCACGTTGATCGTCTTGCCCTATTCCTTCAAAAATGCACGCGGAACCAATATGAATAAAATAGATCCCTCTCTCAACGGCAAATTTTGCCAGATGATATGCCGCGATAAAATTAATCTCTTCGCATTCTTTTTTATTATTCTCGCACCAATCGATATTCGTTTTTGCAGCGGTGTTGATAATCACGCCCGGATTCCATCGCTCGATTTCTTGTTCAACAAGATGATATTTCCGTATATCGACTTTGCTGATAACCGCGGCAGCGTTGCTACCGGGTATATTATTTAACCGCGCCGTGAAACGATTGCCAAGCCACCCATTGCCAAAAACAAGCGTAAAATCAAATTGATTCATTGCTGATTTCCTTCTGTTGCATGTATTTTAGAAAACTATTATCAGGATACTTGTATTGATAAAAAAAAGCAAGGGACATACCCATCTTTGGAAATCCGACTTCCAAAGATTCAACTGCGGAGATCGGATCTCCGAAGATTGAACCTCCTCAAATTGGTTTTTTAAAAATTTTATTTTATTCCTAATTTCCTAATCCACTTCCGCCAGTCGCCAGAGGCGACCCGCCTTTGGCGGGAGGCGGATCCCCGCCTGAACTAAGTCGGGCAGGCGCCTTCGGTGGAAAAAGCTAATTTGCTATCCGCGGGATTGACATTTTTTACTATACTGTTATTGTACTCTATAGTTGATTTCATCAATTGAAAATACAAAAAAAGAGAATAAAAATGAATCTCAAAAATATATTTTCGTTTTTTTAAAAAAAGAAAAAAGGAGTAATCCAATGCAAGAAAAAATAGAATTAGAAGTTGCAAACATTACCCTTCAGTCCGATCATATCGCGCTTGCCTTGCGTGAACGATACGGCACAAAATTTTTGTTGATGTCTATCGGCCCTTTTGAAGCGCAAGCAATCGCGATGGCAATGGTTGGGATGCGGCCGCCGCGTCCGATGACGCATGACCTTTTAAAAAATGTTCTTGAAAAATTTAATCACCAACTCAAAGAGGTGGTGATTGTAGAATTGTCGCGAGACGGAACTTTTTACGCTGATCTTGTTTTTGCCGATAACAATACGGTTGACGCGCGTCCAAGTGATGCGATCGCGCTCGCGGTGCGATACAACGCGCCAATTTTTGCGGTAAAAGAATTGATGGACGAAAAGGGCGTTGATCCAACAGAAAACGAACAAAACTTTGAACAGGGACAGAGTTTACAAGACATCGATCTTGAAAAATTTCTCAAGACAAATCCTGAAGTAAAAAGCTAAATCGAATGGTCAAAAAATGCAATAAAATCCAGCCCCGTAACGCGGGACTGGATTTTTGCTTTAATCCCTTGACAAAAATCTTGGCTTATGCTATCTTATTATTAGTGTTCTTTACAATATAAAGACACGTAAAAGATACATAAAAATAAAAAATGTTTCTATGCGCATTGAGGAATATACTCCTTAATGTAATAGAAAAAGTAAAGGAGAAAAAAGATGAAAAAAATAGTCGCATTATTTGCACTATTCAGCATTCTTGTCATAACCGGAATCGGTTACGCGCAAAAGGTAAAAACAGTCCCGATGAGACCGCTTACTGAAGTAATCACCACATCCGTTAAACCAGTCTCTAATAGTGGAACGATTGAACTTGGTTTCCTCACATGGGGTGGCGATGTTGCCACCATCTATGGCGAACAGAAAAACATCTTTAAGGATGAAGGCCTTAATGTAAAACTGTTTGACGGCAATAATTTTGTTACCGCCGCAGAACGAGCGGTAAAAGGTGAAACGCCGTATCTAAGAGGCACCGAAGGACAAGTAAATCTTCTTGCCGAAATAATCCCTTTAGAGATTTTTTACCAACTCACCTATAGCAAAGGCGGAGATTGTGTGGTTGTACGAGATCCAAATAAGATAAAATCTGTAAAAGATTTTAAAGGTAAAAAAGGGGTTTTACAGGCATACGGACCGCATTTGGAATACTTAAATAAATTATTAGCCGATGCAGGACTCACCCTCAACGATGTGACTCTTGTTTTTGTCCCAGACATTACACTTCCCACATACGACACAAAAGGATATGCGACTGACCCCGCGTCTGCCTTCCGAGTTGATAAAAGTATAGATTTTGCATTCGTCATTAGTCCTGATGCAAATGATCTCACTTCTACAAAAAGTGAAAAAGCGTCTCTCTCGGTAAAAGGCTCAAAAAAGATGCTCTCGACGTTAACCGCATCAAAAGTTATCGCAGATGTCTATGGCGTTCGTAAAGACTATAACACTACGAATCCGAACGAAGTACAAAAGTTAACGCATGCATTACTTAAAAGTCAGGAAGCTCTTGCAGAACTCGTGAAGAGTAAAAATACAAAATCGCTTGAATACGGTCAATTAATGTCAAAGTCTGCCGGATTATTATTCGGAGACCAAAGCTTAGTTGACTATCCAGATGGACTGCTTTTAGATTGTGAATTTGCAGGATTCCCCGGCAATGTCCAATTTTTCACTGGACAAGGAACAACTCGAACCCATAAAAATATCAGCAAAGAAATCCAGAAAGGATTAGTCAATTTTGGATTACTCTCTGGTGAAGCGCCTCTTGGCCAAGTTGATTTTGATTACGAACAATTAAAACCTGGCTTAAAAAATACCGCAGGAGTCACAACCGTTAAACCGGCACTTACAATTGATGTAAAAAAAGTAGAACAAAAGATAGCTCAAACCACAAAAAATAAAACAGCTTATGATATAGAAACGACATCGTGGGCGGAAGAAGGAACATTATTTATTACAGAAATCTACTTTGCTCCTAACCAAGAGGATTTCTCAGAAGATAAATATGGGAAAGATTTTCAAAAGGCTCTTGAGCAAATACAAACGTATGACGGAGCGATATTTATTGTCGAAGGATATGCAGATCCATTAGGCGTATTAAAGGCAAAACAAAATGGAGAATCTTCTCAAACGCTTAATTTGATGATCCAAAACGCAAAAAATCTCTCATATAAAAGATCACAGAAAGTTGTTGCGGACTTTTTACAATTTGCTAAAAAACGCGGTTATATTGTTGATGAGAGCAAGTTTATTCCAACTGGGATGGGAGTAAATAATCCGAAATACAATCCTCCAAAAACGAAGGATGAATGGAATGAAAATAGGAGGGTAGTATTCAGATTGAAAAATATAGAAGCTGAATTGGACGAATTTACGCCATTGAGCGAGAAATAAGGAGAACGAACCTAATGAAAAAACTATTAATATTTATTGGATGCATCCTTTTTATAGGATGCGTCCAACAGCAGAATCAGAATCAGACGGCCAACGAGACTATGGAAACGACCGCGCAAGCGACTCCTCAACCAACAGAAGAAATAGCTCTTGTCTCTATTCCTGAGAACGCTAATGGCAAGATATCAACCGAAAAAAACATTTATATTGTTTTCGACGGTAGCGGATCTATGGATGACTATTGCAGTGGCGATCGTAAGATTGACATTGCGAAACAAGCCGCTCGCGAATATGTGGAAAAAATTCCAAATGATGTGAATACTGGACTCTATGTATTCGATAATCGTGGTCAAGGAGAAGTTGTAGCAATAGGTAAAAATAATAAGGGTTCTCTTATAGCGGCAATAAATGCCATCAGACACAATAGTGGCACGCCTCTTGTGCACTCCATTCGCGTTGGAACGGATAAATTATTTGAACGACGTACATATCAACTTGGATATGGTGAATTCAGGCTCGTCATCTTAACCGATGGCGAAGCAACAGATGAAGGCTACAGCGAAGGCAATCTTGATGACGCGACGAGATACGCAACAGAACATGGTGTTGCTATCTATACAATTGGACTGTGTCTCGAAGGCGGTCATGCGTTAAGAAAGTACGCAGTTTCGTATAAAGCCGCAGACGACTTCGAATCTCTCAAAAAGGGGCTAGAAGAAACGCTTAGTGAATCTAGTACATTTGATGATACTCAGTTTGAAGTAGTAAAAAAATAACAAATATTTTATACCCGCCCCGCTTGAGCGGGACGGGTATAAACCTTACATAAAGGAGGTTCAAAAAAATGGCTGATGAACAACAAGGTGGAATGAGTGACGCGAAAAAAGGAGGAATTGTCTTTTTTATCCTCATTGGATTAATAATAATAGGAGGAATATGGGCATATAATAAATGGGGAAAATATTGGTGGTTTGAACATCAAAAGAGCAGTATCGCCGATTCCGCCAATATAAAAGGAAAGATTCGCGGCGGCGGAGACGGTTATTTAGGTTATGCTTTTTTAACCTCCGTTGAAATGCGAAAAGCGCTCGCCAGTCAAGGATATGTTCTTGATTGGACTAATGACAACGGCGCGTATGCCGATCGATTAGAAAAATTTGCAGATGGAGATTACGATTTTATCGCCTTACCAATCAATAGTTATATAAAGCATGGTTATAAACATCATTATCCTGGACTCATTACTGCGGTAATCAGCGACTCGAAGGGGGCAGACGCGGTAGTCGGATATGTAGATAAAATCGTTCCCACAGACAGGAGAGATAAAGAGATACGGGTTAATGATTTGGATAATGGCAATTTGCGTATCGCATTTACGCCTGATTCTCCGAGTAGCTTTTTGCTTGATATACCTATTATCCATTTTGGATTCAATAATTTGACTCCAAAAGGATCATGGCGCGATGAAGTTGATGGATCGGTGAAGGCATTGGAAGCACTTAAAAAAGGAATGGTTGACGCGGCAGTGCTTTGGGAACCTGAAGTTTCAAAGGCGTTAGAAACTCCCGGAGTAAAAATAATATTTTGTTCCGCGCATGTAAGAAAACTCATCGTTGATGTAATTGTATTTCGTACTGATTATATCAAGAAGAATCCGCAAGTCGTAAAAATGTTTCATCAAAATTATTTTCGAACGATCGAGATTTATAATCGCGATCGGGAAAAAATGGTTGAAGAATTCGCGAAAGCGAATGAGTTAAGCGAGAAAACAATCGATTCAACTTTGAAGCGAATTGATTGGGCAAATCTTAATGAGAACGCAGTAGAATGGTTTTCGTTAAGCAACACCGGCATCGCAGGCGATGAACAAATTATACGAAGTATCCAGTCAATCATAGATATTATGATAAAGACTGGCGATACCGAGAATGGCGTTGATCCATTAAATGGAAATTATTACAACATAACCGACCGAGAATTCGTCGCTGATATCTATCAGCAAGGCGGACTTGCGAATCTCCAACTGCCAGAAAGCGGACCGAAAGAATTCAGAGCGCTTAGTGAAACAGAATGGAAAAACGCGAAACAACTCGGATCAATGGCGTTGAAAGATATACGATTTATGCCTGACCAAAATATACTAAGTCTTGACGGAAAAAATGAAGTCGGAAAAATCGCGGGAATGTTAACTGACAATTATCCTCAATATAGAATTATCCTAAAAGGACACACTGCTCCAATGGACGCAACAGAAGCGTTACAGCTCTCCAAAGAAAGAGTTGACGCAGTTAAAAAATACCTGGAAGTAACCTTTGGCATTGATACGAACAGAATCTATACTATCGGTGTCGGAGCATCGGAACCACTTAGACAATTACCAAACGAAAATATGCGATCGTATATCGCGCGACTGCCACGAGTAGAATTCATATTGGTGGAAGATAACTCGTTGTAAATAGTGAGTAGTGAAAAATGAATAACGCCCCGCATCCGCAGGGCACCCCGATGATCATCGGGGTGAATAATTTCAAATAAAATTCAAACGCCCCCGCATTCGTAGGGGCGTTTTTAATTTTTATAAAAAATTTTATAAAATCCATATCCACCAATTCTTGCCATGGCAAGAATTGGTGGATATGGATATAGATCGAGATGGTTGCAAAACTCTTTCGCTGTCATTCTGAGTCCCGATGGCCATCGGGACGAAGAATCTCATCGATGTAATCATAGTGCCATTTTTGCGAGATCCTTCACGAGAGTTTACGCAGAGATCCTTCGCTTCGCTCAGGATGACAAATCGCTCAGGATGACAATGAGGAGTTTTGAAACAATCTATCTGTATCACCCCCAATCCATTCTTTTGACGCACCGCGGAATAGCCCAATAATCGCAAT
>CAZVCF010000040.1:0-8980 GCA_964626355.1 uncultured Gammaproteobacteria bacterium | reverse complement strand
TATAAATCACAAATTACAAGCACCAAATTCCAAACAATAACCAAAATTCTAAATTCAAATGACCAAAACAATTGTTTAGAATTTTGAATTTCGGTCATTAGCCTGCCTACCGACAGGCAGGAATTTTGATATTGTTTGTAATTTGGAATTTGTAATTTGGGATTTTCGAATTAATGACCAAGACTGTTTCCGATTTTAATTATTCACTTTTCACTTTTCGTTTTTAATTTTTAACTATCTCGCCTCTATTCCTATCCTCCACTTGAGTAAAGGAAGTGTCGTAAGGAATCGCGGCCAAATCCGAATCTCGCTATTTTGAATTCCATCAAACCGCGAAAGTAATTCGCGCGCGTTTTTGATTTTCTGATTAACTAATTGATCGCGCAACGATTCCGTGTTCAACTGCGGCGCGATGATCGCTGAAAACGCGACATCAAATAAGGCAACATTCGAATTTTCTTCGCTTCGCGCGTTTTTGATTGTAAAAGAAACTGATTCAAGCGCAAAAAGTCGCTTATTCTGTTTTTCGCTTTCAATCGCGCGATACATCAGTTCATAGAGATCTGACCGTTTCACATACCCGCGCGAAGCGACTTTTTCAAATTCTTCTGATTCTAACTCATCGCCACTATATAAAGGGATAATTGATAAATTATATAACCTCTGTTCGTCTGATGAAATCGCTTTAACCGATATTTTTCCGATAAATGGTTCTTTTATCGGATAGATACTAACGCGCGCGTACGGAATATTGATGAGAATAAACAAAAAAACAACTGCAATGCAGCCGTAAAAAAATAGCCGTAGAAAAAAAGAAAAAAACATAATCTAGTTGGTAGTTTGTAGTGAATAGTTTGTAGGACCCATCTCAAAAATAACTTTTCTTGTCATTCTGAGCAAGGCGAAGAATCTGGTTGGTCATATGCAAGCCATCTTTTGAGATCCTTCACAGTGTTCAGGATGACCAATATCATTTTTGAGATGGGTTCTCTATTAAAATTCTATTCACTACCAACTATAAACTATTACACCGTCAGTTTATATCTTCCCTTAGCGCGCCGTCGAGCCAACACTGCGCGCCCGCTGTTCGTGCGCATCCGTTTCAAGAATCCGTGCGCTCGCGCTCGTTTTCGTTTTTTTGGCTGATATGTTCGTTTCATAAAAATAGTTACAATTAAAAAAATTCCGTCATACTGTTATAAATATCGTTACAACCGATCTGTTCGTCAAATACCACGGCCGTGGTATTTGACGAACGCTATCGTTATAATAATTTTAAATCATAACATATCGATCAACTCGTTCGATGCGCGTTGCCTTGCCGTTATCGCCGATTTCAACAAGAACCGCGTTAATTTGCGCCTCGCCTTTTTCAGGAATTTCCAATACCATTTTGCGCTGATAAAGATATTGTTCAAAAACCGGCTCTTTCGCAACGCCGATGACTGAATCACGCGCGCCGCACATACCAACGTCCGTGATAACCGCGGTGCCGCCGGACAAAATACGCGCGTCAGCGGTTGGCACTTGTATGTGCGTTCCAACTATTGCGGAAACTTTTCCGTCAAAATACAAACCGAACGCGACCTTCTCGCTCGTGCCTTCCGCGTGAAAATCAACAAACACATTTTTAATATCTTTATGCGCGTCGAGAATTTTTTCCAGCGCGCGGAATGGACAATCAATCGTCTGTTTCATAAATAATCTTCCCTGTGTATTTGCCAAGAGCAATTTCTCGCCATCCTTCTCAAGAACAACAAACCCGCTTCCGGGATTTCCTTCTGGAAAATTTGCTGGCCGCAGGACTTGCCGTTTTTTTTCAAATAATTTAAATATTTCTTCTTCTCGCGCCCATGTGTGATTACCGCCGGTAAAATAGTCAATTCCCGCCGCGAGCATTTCGTCAAGCGTTTTTTCCGTAATTCCCGCGCCGTGAGAGAGATTCTCTCCCTGCGCAAACACAAAATCCGGTTGATATGTTTTCTTTAATTCCGGCAATGCCGCCGCTACTGCGCGTCGTCCGATTTTTCCCATTATGTCCCCAAAAAATAAAATTTTCATCTTTATGATAAAGAGTAAATAATACTTTCCATTATTTTCTATCTCTCTTAGTATATCAATTAGCCTCGTTTTTGCAAGGAAATAATGGTATTGACAAAATCAAAAAAATATGGTATTATGAATGCATATCCAATAGTTTCTTTACAATTCAAAACCAAAAAACAAAAGAAAGGAAAAATCTATGCCAAAATTCTTATTTCGTACTATAGTGTCGCATAGTGAATTTCGCAAAATTATCATCGCAAAAAATCGCGAAGAGGCGATAGAAAAAATTAGACAGAGTTTTCTAATGAATCTGTCGCCTGAGGAGATAGGTAAAAAAATAACGCCTCTTTCAGAATGTTGCAATGCCGAGATACAAAAAAGTTTATCGAGCGGCGCAATATGCTCTCACTGCAACGGGATGGTTACCGAAGAGGGCGAAAGATATTTTGCCGTTCTTGAAGAATAAAGCGCTTCCAAAAAAATCCAGCGGTATGAGTTGATAAAACTCGTACCGCCTGCTTTTTAAAATAATTGACATTTGTATAAAAAACTTTTATACTATTTGTTAATATGAAAATGAGTATAAAAATAAAAAAATTACATCATTGCCCTGACCTCTTCTGAGTAAAGAGTAATTTTGCGTTTGCGCATTTTACCTCTTTGCTCAAAAGGGGTTTTTCTTTTATCATTAATACATCTATGAAAAAAATTGAACCGAAGATATTAAAAGGGTTCCGCGACTTTTTGCCGCGCGATATGGCCGTGCGCAACAAAGTCATCGCGATTATTAAATCCGTTTTTGAATCGTACGGTTTTGATCCGATTGAAACGCCGACATTGGAATACGCGGAAGTTCTTGCTGGAAAATACGGCGACGAAGCGGATAAATTACTCTATCGCTTTAAAGATCAAGGTGATCGCGATGTGGCAATGCGCTATGATCTCACCGTGCCGCTCGCGCGCGTGATCGCACAATATCCGGGATTGCCTAAACCGTTCAAACGATATCAGATACAACCGGTATGGCGCGCGGATAAACCGCAAAAAGGACGGTACCGCGAATTTACGCAGTGCGATATTGACAGCGTCGGTTCAGATTCTCCGCTTGTGGACGCGGAAATACTGCGCGTTGTCTACGACGTTTTATCAAAAATCGGATTGTCGCAATTTACTATTCGCGTTAACAGCAGACAAGTATTATTTGAGATAATGAAACGCGCGGGCGTAACGGATGACAAAAAATTTTCGGCAATACAATCTATAGATAAATTGGATAAAATGCCTCGCTCGGCGATTGAGCAAGAATTAACGCAAAAAGAATTTTCAAACGCCGTTATCAACGCGATTTTTGATTCAATGAAAACGGCGCAACCGGATCAATTTCTCGCGGAAACAATTTCGTATGCAAAGCAATGTGGCGTGCCGGATAGCGTCATAAAATTTGATCCGTCGCTCGCGCGCGGACTTGATTATTATACCGGCCCGATTTACGAATTTGTTGTTACAGAATCAAAAATCGGATCGCTCGGCGGCGGCGGGCGTTATGATGATCTTATCGGGCTCTTTACTGGAAAATCATTGCCGGCGTGCGGCACTTCATTCGGCATTGATCGTATTGTTGAAGTGATTAATGAATTGAATCTAATGCCCGACATTTCGCCGATTGCTTCAAAAATTTTGGTAACAATATTTAATGAATCGTGTCTTTCGCAATCCATACAAATCGCGCAACTTTTGCGCGCAAACAATATCAATGCTGAATTATATCTTTCGCCAAACGATAAACTCGAAAAACAACTCAAATACGCGGACAAAAAAAACATTCCCTACGCGCTTATATGCGGTCCTGATGAAATCAGAAAAAACAGTGTCATTATGAAAAATCTGAGAAATAAAACCCAAAGAGAAATACCGATAGAAAAAATTGCGCAACTATTTGAATAAATTAATTATCGAGATTGAACCTAATCAGAATTTAATGAATAAACTGCCTACTTAATATTGCCATGGCAATATTAAGTAGGCAGTTTATAATTTATAACTCATGAACTTTTTTTGACAATCCGCCAATAGCCAAAATTTTATAATTGCAGTAAAAATAAATTCTAATCAAAAAAAAATGTCGTAATTCTAAAAGACTTGAAACAAAAAATGCAAAAAGAAATAACACTCGAAAAGATCAAAAACCTATTGTAGTAAGTCTAAGTAGCTCAAAACTTTAACCCCCGATTTCGCTCGAGCGAAATCGGGGGTTTCTTCTACTTTTTCTTTTTCCGTTTTGCTAAAGTATCAAGCGCATATTTATGAAACGCTTTTCGTTTTTCTTTTTCCTGAATTTTTGTTTTTTTCAAAAATTCATTCGCGTCTTCAATGAATGATTGTTGATTCTTTTGATGTTCTCCTAATGCCGCTTGAACAGCCTTATTGATCATATTCACCCGTGTCGCGTCATCAAGGCTATTAAAATTTAGTTTTTTATCTTTTTGTTTATCATTAGAGTTTATTTCTCTAATCAACTCTTCTATAAGATAACCGCATCCTTCTAACACATGTTTGTAATTCATAGAAATAAATGGAACATTTACTTGACGATAAGAGGCTGTTATTATACTGCCGTCGTATTCGCATTTCCAAAGACTAAATTGTCGTTTCCACTGAATCGTACCGTTTTGGGTTAATTCTATCAATTTTATTACGAATAAACGTATCTTTTTATCATTGTTTGCAATATTATTACTCATTTTTTTATTACCCTTTAGTAATGTTATATCTTAAAATTAAATGAAATGATTTTTAATTGTCCTTCCGCGCCGGGAAGTTTTCCCGCGTTATCAGTAACGCCGATCGCTCGGTTGAGCGGATCGAACAATACAGAAGTGATATTTTCTGTTGAATGCGGATTATCTTTTTCCACGTACAAAAGCGGCGGTTGCGACATAATCACGCGCAATACGGAAAAATCGAAATCGGTTTCGATTTCTTGATACAAATTAATTGCGTAGCGCATATATTCATCGCGCGCAATAGAATACTCATCGGTAAAATAAAAAGGGGGTAGGGTCGTGCCATGCGGAACAGTGCGCGGCCGCTGACGCGGACGCATTTCTTTCTGCTGAAAGTGATTTGTCGCCGTAATAAATTTTATTCTACCGTTCGTCTCTGATTCTCTCATTTTTATTTCACCGGTGTCGCATTCCAAAACAGCAACCATGGTGCGTGAACCATACAATACATTATTACCGATGGTTCGATCGCTGTTATATAACAACTCCATTCCTTGATAGGGAAAACGATTTAACTCAAGCATCATACGATACAAAATGCCGCACGAAATACCGGCTTTCCTTTCTACGCGCGATCGAGATGTATGCGACGCTAAAAATGTTCCTTTTTCATTGATACCGCGCAACATGCCGATGTAACCGGGAAACGCAACGGAGATAAACGGAATATCATTTGAAGAGCGATATATAAATACCGTAAGATTTTTCGCAACTGCGTCAGCCAATAACCCATAATCAAGATTACTTGCCGCAATCCATCCGTCGCGCGTTTCCACTGCGCAACTTGAGCATGCGTACACGGAACGAATATCGTCAATCGTATTAACTAACCGTATAAATGAATACGGCACTCCTGCTCCTTGCGCGACGCCTTGCATTTCTTGAAGATAGTCGTATGGAATGAAAAATCGTTTTGAAAGCGCTTTCTCCGCAACTATCCCCTGCAGTAATCCGGACAATTTTCCGCGCGCGGAGCGCATATACTCGTAAAAATAAGTATGAAGCCACTGAATTTCATTTTTAAGCGCGCTTCCGTGCGCAACTCCTCTTTGAAAAGGATTTTTCTCGGTTAATTCAAGTATTTTCATTTTGTTCTCCTCGTTTTTGGCCACTCTTCAATGACCTCGTATCCCTCACCGTCTTCATAACTTTTGAGATATTGAATACACAACGCAATCGCCGGACCATAATTTCGTTCAGCGATAAGATGCGGCAAAACTTCACTGATGTTGCCAAGACACGGTTTTCCTTCATCGTTTATATGAGGGTGATGGGCTCCATTCGCTCGTCTCGTGCGATTAAACATTTTAACACAACCATCAGCGCCATTCGTATGAAGTTTTATTTCGAATTTTCCGATATCATACTTGTCACCGTTATATGCAATGATAATCGGTGCAGTATATACTTTAATGACGGCTGTATCTATTTCAATATTTTCAATGTCAGAATTCGCAAGCAGATTGTCAAATTCAAGGAGAGATTGCTCCTCGCTATGAATATCGTCCGCAACGCCCAGAAGCGCTTCTTTATTATTTTTTAAGCGAATCGCGGTAATGAGCTGTTGTTGTAAATCCTGAACGCGCTCGAAAATCTCTTTAATTTCTTCATTTAATTGCGTATGTCTCTGTTGAGATCGGCGCGCCGAACAAAGCTCTTTCCATTTATTGCGTGTTTCGTCATACTTTCCGTTTCGTTTTTTTGACGGAGGTTCTGTCGAGCGCGATCCTATAAGTTGCTTTTGTTTCTTCGCGCGCACGCGCGCGAAAAAAACGTTACTACCAGTTCCGCATACCGTGTAATCTTTCTTTTGCAATCCGAGTACCGGACATACGATACGTTCAAAATCATAGATTGAAGCAACCCAACAATATATAGCTACATAATCCGTATCATCGCTAACGGATGTTGCAACGAGTTCGATTGTTCCTATTTCGTCGCCATTTTCTCCTAATAATTCTTTTGGAAACGCAATGAAATTATTTTTCTTTAAATGATTTCTTTCTTTTTCAATACGTTGCTTATTTTTCTTTTTTTCCGCCGCGCTTCTATATTCATCGTCTTCGTCATACGAAGAGTCTTCTTCGATTTCTTCAAAATTCAATGCCTCTTCTATGGTCGCATACTCATTACCATCCAACTCAAGACCAGCGTCATCTTTCAACTGTTTTTTTAGCCAACTCGGAATACTCATCTTTTTTCCCTCATTATAAACGCATAAACCTCATACCCTTATGAAGATTATGCGTGTTTGTAATGATCGTTGATATTGTAAGAATAGAACCAAAATCTGTACTTGTCAAGTATCCTACTTGACATTTCCACCCTATACTGTATATTGATACTAATTCTTTACAATAAAAATCTAATGGGAGAAAATACATGAAAAAAATTTTAACTGTTTTCGCGGTTGTTTTTGCAGTTGCGATACTCTTTGGCTGTCAAAAACAAATAATTAAAAATGTTAAACAAAGTAATCACACCGCTATTTACAATGACTCAACTGATCTTTGCAAAAATCCGCTCTTTAATGAAGTGCTCGGACATATCAGAAATAAATATGTTGAAAAAAATATAAATAATAAAAAGATGCTTGAAGGCGCGATTAACGGAATGTTGCAATCGCTTGACCCATACACCATCTACCTTGGTCCGGAAGAAACACAACTATATAAAACACGTCTGACAAATGAATTTTACGGTATTGGCACTTCAGTAGAGAAGGAAGGGAATGAAATAATTATTATATCTGTTATTGAAAAAAGCCCTGCCGATAAAGCTGGATTAAAAGCGGGAGATTCTGTCATTAAAGTAAAAGATGATAATGGCGAGACTCTTACAAAAAATCTTACGCTCACCTCTTTCGTGTTAAAAGTTCGGGGAGAAAAAGGAACAAAGGTTGTTCTAACGATTTATCGAGAAGGGATACCAGATCTCTTAGAAATAGAAATTATCCGGGATAAAATAGAAATTCCGGGCGTAACAATCAAAAAATTTGATGATGTCGGCTATATTAAATTACACTCTTTTAATCTAAAAACTCCGTGGGAAGTGGCAGACGCAATGGAAAATTTCAAAAAAGAACGGATCGCAAAATTAATTATTGATGTGCGAGATAATTCCGGAGGACTTATGGACGCGGTTATTGATGTCGCATCGCTTTTTTTGCCAAACGATGAACCTATTATGCAGATTGTGGGCCGCGATACTTCAACAATAGAACTTATTTTTTCTTCTCTTATCGGCACACCTTCTAATATTCCGCTTACGATTCTTGTTAATGAAAGAAGCGCGAGCGCATCGGAAATACTTGCTGCAGCAATCAAAGAAAATAAGCGAGGAAAAATAATCGGCAAAAAAACATTCGGCAAAGGAAGCGTACAAAGAGTTATTCCGCTCTCTGATGGAGGCGAAATTCATATAACGATTGCGCGATTTTATTCGCCTGATAGAAATGCTATTTATGGAGTTGGCGTCGAACCGGATATTCAAGTCTTTATAACTGACCCGTTGAACTTTGAATTAGGTAATCCTGAAAAAGATCCGCAACTCAAAAAAGCGATTGAAAGTATGCGATAATAGTGTATAAAAACAAAAAAATTATTATCTAGGTTGAACCTCGATAATAAATATTAGAGAAATAAAATGAGCGTAAAAATAAAAACAGTTGATGGACAGCAGTTAGACAAAAGCGGTTTTATCGGTCCAAACACAGAAACTGTGTTTATCGGCGAATATGAAATTCCTATCGAAGAATTTTGCGATTTTGCCCAATATATACTCTCGGGCGGATTATTCGGATGGGGCGGCGATATACCAGATTGCGTTTTACAAACACTCGTTATTGCGTCAGAAAGCATACAAGAGCAGCTTAACGATCCTGAAAAAGAGAATAAACGCGCAAATAGCGAATTAGTAAAAAAATTCTTGATACAGAATAAAAAGTTATTTGATTCATTAAAACAACAATTGCGTGAAACAGAAAATGATGAAATTTCTATGTCAGACGAATTTTTAAAAAAAATAGAAGTTCCTGATGAAGAAAAAAATTAATCAATCTTCAACTGCGGAGGCCCGGCCTCCGCAGTTGTGAAGTTGCGGAGGCCGAGCCTCCGCAGTCGAACAAAAAAAGAAAAAATGGAAACGATAAA
>CAZVCF010000039.1:0-9225 GCA_964626355.1 uncultured Gammaproteobacteria bacterium | reverse complement strand
GACTTTAGTTATTCATTGTTAACTATCATTAGAAAGGAGTATATGGAAAAAATTGCGGTATTGTTATCGGGGAGCGGTACTACTTTCCAAGCGGTGTATGAGTCAACGCAGAATGGTTTATTGAAAGGAGTTGCCGAGATCGTCGCGGTAATAAGCGACAAAGAAAATGCGTATGGACTTGAGCGCGCGCGTAAAGTAAGTATCCCAATTTTTGTGTCGCGGAAAAAAGATTACGCGAGTAATGAAGAATACGAGAACGCTCTTTTGAAAATAATTGAAAATGTCGACGCGACAATGATTTGTTTGATGGGGTATCTCAAATTATTGCCGGCGAAAATAATCAATCGTTTCCCGAATAAAGTTCTCAATAGTCATCCGGGGGCGCTTCAGGAATTTGGCGGTAAAGGGATGTACGGAGAACGAGTGCATGCGGCGGTACTTCGATACGCGCAGAAATATTATATGCCTTATACGTGCGCGACAATTCATTTGGTGAACGAACGGTACGATGAAGGACCGATTATCAAAGAGTGCTGGATTCCGATCACAGATAAAGAAGGAAAAATGTTATACGACAATCCGTCCGATTTGCAAAAAGCAGTTTTGCCATTTGAATATCCATTGTATATCAGCGCGATCGCGTCGGTTGCCGCAGGAACCGCGCGCGAAATTAAACATAAGCCGATTCCAAAAAATAACGATGAACAGATGGCGGTTGACCGCATCAAAAAAGAGGTCGCGGATGAATACGACGCATTCCAAAAAGTATAGAAAAATATAAGAAAAAAGAGCAGACAACATTCTAACATTCTGCAGAATGTTAGAATGTTGTACGGAAGAGATGCGGGAAAAATAATAAAGCTCCGTCGCCCTTAGTTAAAGCTTTAAACGGCGGAGCAAAATTTTACAAAGAATAATAAATTCAATAAAAAAAACATACCAACAAACTCCAGTTTGTTGGTATGTTTTTTTTATTTACTATACTACGGCTGTTACTATGTTGCCGTTTATGGTTTTTGCACGGTGCGGTGTATTGAGCATTGCGCTCATAGAAAAGGTATGTATAATAAGAGTATGCAAATTACTTTTCGTATTTTTACAGTGAGATGGTTGCCCAACCTCGTTTCGTCGCGAATGTTCGAGAACGCGAGCGAGACGAGGAGCAACGACGAAGCGATATCAATAAAAAAGATACCGCGAGGAGGAGCGACGAAGTCGGAGCCGCGTTATCGAACATGGAGCAGAAATCGGGGTTTGGCAACCATCTCAATCATCGTTATCGCGGCGTTTATCGGGCTTGCGGTTTTTGGTTTTTTAGTGATGGGAAGCGGACAGATACACCGCTCCTGTATTATTGAAAATGTCGCCGGTTCAATCGGATGTTTGCAGGCAACAACAATGTGGCTTCATCACATGAATGTTTTTAAGAGTTTTTCAACGGCGGTTGTGGGATCGATGAATATATTTTTGATATTTATTTTTGTCGCGTTTGCATTCGCGTTATTTTTTTTCGAGTCGCCTCTCTATCGTATCGCGCGTTTGCGTTTCTCATTTTTATTGACGCGCGCAAGACACTATTTGTATACGCATAATTATTACCACGCGCGACATTCTATTTTTTGGTGCGCGTTGCGCGAGCGGGGAGATATGCCCGCCTAAATTTCGACTCCTTTTTTATTGAAAGGAGTTTTTGTGGCAATACAGCACTGATGTATTGCGGAGTCGAAATTGAGGCGGGTTTTTTTTCGTAATTTTTTCTATGTTTAAGAAATATCAAAATATATTTATTCTTATTTTTGCAGTTTTTCTTTTCGGTTTTCTCGTATGGATAGCTCGTCCGCAAACCGCGGAATCTGACGCGAATATCATTTCTTCGTCATCTCTAACGGCATTCACTGCGCCAGAAGAATTTTTTGATTTCGGGACAATTTCAATGGGAAAAGGAAAAGTGTCCCATTTGTTCGCGTTAAAAAATGAGAATAGCGAGCCGATCAGCATCAAAAAAATATATACATCCTGTATGTGCACTGAAGCGACACTGATTCGCGGAGACGCGCGCCGCGGACCGTTCGGTATGCCGGGACATGGTTCGTCGGCTGTCAATGAACAGATTAATCCCGGCGAAGAGATAACAATAGAAGCGGTGTTCGATCCAGCGGCGCACGGGCCAGCAGGAGTAGGGAATATAGAACGGGTTGTATTTATCGAAACATCGGCTGGAAAAAATGAATTGAATTTTAAAGCGCAAGTAACGCCATAAAAATGAAAAAAGAATACAAATTAATTGTTGTAGCGTTCGCGGCGATTTTGGTCGGAGGAATCGTATTATTTTTTAGCGGCGCGAAGGGAACAACAACGTTATGGAATATCAGCGGAGAGGGAAAGATATTTTTTCCGTTAGTAACTATCGCGGCGCTCATCGACAGCATTAATCCGTGCGCGTTTTCTGTCCTGTTGTTAACGATCGCATTTTTGTTGAGTGTCGGAAAATTGCGATCCAGTATTCTCAAAATCGGCGGCGTGTATATTCTCGGGATTTTTACGGCATATATTTTAATCGGTTTTGGTATTTTACACGCGTTGCATCTCTTTAATACGCCGCGGTTCATGGGGAAGGCGGGCGCGATAGCGCTTATGGTTTTAGGCATAGTTAATTTGATTAACGAATTTTTCCCTTCGTTTCCGATTAAGTTGCGCATACCGTCTACGTTTCATCGTCCGATGGCGAAACTAATGGAACAATCATCTTTGCCGGCTGCGTTCGCGTTGGGAGCTTTGGTGGGATTGTGCGAATTTCCTTGCACCGGCGGACCCTATTTGATGGTTTTGGGATTATTGCATGACGCGACGACCTATCTAAGAGGCGTTGCGTATCTTGTCTGGTATAATATTATTTTTATTTTGCCGTTAGTGATTATTTTGTTGTTTGCGAGTAATAAGGTTATACTTGATAAAGTAGAGGTATGGGAAACCGGAAAAAAGCGCGCGATGCGATTTTGGAGCGGTGTGATAATGATTATTCTCGGAGCGGCCATTTTTCTATTATAATTTTTTATGAATGCCGTTTTTGATGAAAATAAATTTAAACAATTGATTGAGAAAATTGAATCCTTGAAAAAGAGGGGGGGATATGATCTATCTATGGAAGAAGATTTGAGTATCGCGATTATGAATCTTATCAGTCTTGAGGAACATTTTTTCTTTACCGGAGAAAAAACAGGCAAAGGAGAATATTTTGATTTATTGAATGAAACGCGTTCAATCAGAAAAGAATTGTTGGCGAAAATAATTCCGGTCAATGAAGGTGAAACATGGTGTATCTCAAAGCATTTGCTTGCGGCAACAATGCGGCTTATTGAAGTTGGAACGAAACTATATTCGCAAGAAAAAAGAGAAGAGGCGAAACGGGTTTTTAATCAAGCGAATAAAATTTATTCTTTGTTTTGGGCGGTGCGACTGAAATTGATTGATTTGTCAAATGCAAAAAAAATTGAAGATCAGCAATTAAATGTTCATGATACAGAAGCGGATAACAAACCGTGGACTACAGAAGATATTTTGAAAAAATTAGTTAATTGCTGCGACGAGTGAATAAATCAATATTATTGATTTATTCGCGAGGAGTCCCTCACCAATTCGTTATACAAAACAGTAAATAGGCATTTTGTAAGCCGTGAGGCGTTTTGCGCACAGTGGAGGATTAAGGAATCAGCGCACTGGAATTGGTGAGCGGGCGATGAGTGATTAAAATTAAAAATGTAAAAATCAAAATATCTCCGATATATCCTCGTTCGTTCGGTAAGATAAAACATTTTTTATCTTTTCTCGCTCACTTCGGATATGAAAAATGACAATGCAAAATTTAAAATTATTTTTTTAATTTTTATTTTTGCCGTTGTTGCGTTTGTCGTTATTCATAGTCGTGATAAAAAAGAAGTGCGTGCAAGCGAGTTCGATTCATTCGCGAAGTGTCTCGCTGATAAAGGCGTGGTACTGTATGGCGCGGACTGGTGTCCGCATTGTCAAAATCAGAAAAAAGAATTCGGCGACTCGTTTCAATATATTCGATATATCGAATGCCCGCAAAATCCGAATGTATGCATTGCGAAAGGCATCGATGGATATCCGACGTGGATTTTCGCGGATGGGACGCGATTGGACGGCGAACAATCGTTTGGCACGCTCGCGCAGAAAAGCGGGTGCGTAATAAAATAAAAATGTAAAAATCAAAAATCAAAATGACAAATTAAAATTTAAAAATTAGAATACAAAAATAAAAAATTGAATTACGGATCAAGAATCAAAAATTATGGGTTTATAGAGATTAGTTTAATTTATTTATTCGTAAATTCGTGCTCTATTCGTTATTCGTTGATGAAAACTGAATAACTGAGAATTGATTTATTGAAAATTAAAAATTAGAAATTGAAAATTTACTCAGGTTTTAACTTATAATTAATTTTTTGTATGGAGAATAAATTTTTGAGCGCTATTAAAAAAATAGCGCAAGCGGTTAAGCCGCAACGAGGGTTAACCCTGCTTGAGGGAGTCGGTGTTGCGGCGATGATTGTGCTCGTGTTTAATCTTTTTTTTACGCTCGACGTAAAGATATCCTCGAAACGAGGATTCAAAAAAGTGTCAAAAATACCACAAAACGAGAATAAGAGCGCGTCAGTTCCGGATCAAGCTGCGCAACTTTCTGCGGCTACCGAAAAAAAAGTTTTGCCGGACGAAGTGATTATACCGATTAAATGGGGCGATCTTGGGAAAAAACTTATTGAATCAGGTGTTATCGATAAGGAAAAATTTGAATCAATATACGCGCAGAGAGGCGGACTGCCTGGCGATATGAAAAAATTGCTTTTTGAGGGCAATAACGGAGAAATAAAAATGACGCGGGAGAACGCGCCGGTTCTTCTTAATATCTTATGGGCGCTCGGACTTGGCAATAAAAATGAGATTTTGGAAAAAGGACCGATGAGCGATCCGCAATATGGCGGCGCGGGAAATTTTGCGTCAACCGGCGGATGGCCGCTTGCGAAAGGCGATGCGATGGATCATTATTCAAAACATTCGCTCATTGTTTTGACTCCTGCCCAGCAAAAAATAGTTGAAGATGTTTCGAAAAATATCTATCGTCCGTGTTGCGGCAATTCCGTTTATTTTCCCGATTGCAATCACGGCATGGCGATGTTGGGGCTGCTCGAACTATTGGCGGCGAACGGCGTTAAAGAAGACGCGATGTATCAGATCGCGCTCGGCGCAAACGCGTATTGGTTTCCAGATACCTATCTGACGATTGCGAAATTTTTAGAAGCAAAAGGAATTAAATGGGAAGAATTTAGTCCGCAGGATATTCTCGGATATAGTTTTTCAAGTTCTGCAGGGTATCGGCAAATTGTCACGCAAGTCGCGCCGCAGAAAAGCAGTGGCGGAGGCGGATGCGGGGCGTGAAATAAATTTAAAAATCAAATATCAAAAATCAAAATGACAATGTAAAATGTAAAATGAAAAAGAAAAATTTAAAAACTATTAAATCATAAATCTTCCGCCAGAGACGGGTCCGCCTCTGGCGGAAGAACAAAAAATTAAAAAATTTAAAAATGGAAAATTATTTCAATCGTTATTTACCAGATAAAAATGTTTTGAAGGGCGTTATCGCGGCGATGATACTTTTGGGGATATATTTTGGCATCACGGCGGCGATTTCAGGATTCGCATTTGCTAAACGTCAATTTGCCGATTTTTGGTATTTTATTATCAGTCTTGTGGCTGGATTTGGCGTTCAAATAGGACTCTATTCATATTTGAGAATAAAAATTCGCGAACAAGCAACAAAAAAAGTCGCGGCAATTTCAGGCACTACATCAACAATCGCGATGCTATCGTGTTGCGCGCATTATCTTGCAAATCTTATTCCGATTATTGGCATCGCCGGCACAATCGCGCTCATCGCTCAATATCAAATTGAATTATTCTGGGTCGGTATTGCGTTTAATGTCTTTGGCATTATGTATAGCGTGCGAAAAATTATTTTGTTTCTAAGAATGAGAGATGAATAAAAACAGTATTATATTTATCGTTATTTTTATAATCATAGTCGTCGCGGTGTATGTATTGACTGAGCCAAAAGAATTACAGAACAACAGCGAAGAAGCGACAAACGAGACAGAGAATCAAATTACTCTTGATACGCGGATTAATGATGAGGGAGAAGTTGAAATTGCGGCAACACCGCGGTTTCTTGCGCGAAATGTAGTATGGTTTGATATCGAGTTAAATACGCATTCGGTCGATATTAGTGAAGAATTGAAAAATGTTTCAGTCGCGCGCGTTGATGGAAAAGAATATATGCCGATTGCGTGGGAAGGAGATCCGCCCGGAGGACATCATTTGAGCGGAGTATTGAAATTCAATTCTTTTAGTCCGTTGCCAAAAAAAATCGAATTGGAGATAAGAAAAATAGGCGGCATTGAAAAACGAATTTTTAAATGGGAAAATTTGCCAGGAGGTTTTAAATAAAATTATTTATTCATAGCTCATAATTCTTAATTCATAATTCAATTCTATGTTTTGTTGCGGCGGGCATAATAAATAGACCTGTTGCTTAATAATTTTCGTAGCGAACTATTCAGATTTTAGGCGAGGCAAAACAAAAATTTTGAAGCATATAGAGCGTATCTGTTGAAAAATTTTTGTGAAGCCGTAGCCAAAATATGAATAGTGCAGCAGAAAGGTTATTAAGCAACAGGTCTAATATTCATCGCATAATAAAAATAACGATCCGCGCGATGAGCATGCGCGTAAATCGACGATGAGCGATAAAATTTTTACGATTATTCATATTTTGGTTATGGCAGGAATTTTTATCGTTCTTTTCTTGAAACGATAGAAATCTCCGCGTTTTTAAAGGTCGATACGATAGATGATTTTTTACCATTATTCTTTTTATGCAATTCAATAAAAATAAATTTGCGCTTGCGGCCGCGTGCACAATGGGAATTACGTACGTGCTATGCGCGGCGTTTACCGCGCTTTTTCCGGAACTCGCGGTGAAATTTTTAGGATTGATGATGCATATCGTGAACGTGGAAAAATTCGCCGGAGATGTTGAGATGACCTTCGGCGGCGCTGTGCTCGGATTATTGCCGCCTGTTTTTTATGCGTTTATCGGCGCGTGGATTTTCGCGTGGCTCTATAACTCTTTTGTCGGGCAAAGCAACAAAGGGGACCACACGGAACACGGCGCGGGACAGAGCGATGATTGCTGTAAATAATTTTTTTATGAAGCGATATCATACATTTTTCCTTTTCGCGCTTCGCGTGACAATGGGATGGATGTTTTTTTACGCGGGCATTACGAAAATTTTAAATCCTGAATGGTCTGCGGCTGGCTATTTGCAAAGCGCCAAAACATTTACTGGATTATATCAATGGTTCGCGTCCGCGTCGCTTTTACCAACAGTCAATTTCATAAACGAATGGGGTCTGACGCTTTTAGGTCTGTCTCTTATTCTCGGCGTTTTTGTTCGGTTGAGTTCTTTGTTCGGCGCGTTGTTGATGCTGTTGTATTATTTTCCGATTCTCGATTTTCCGTATCCGAATCCCAATTCGTTTATCGTTGATCAACATATCATTTTCATTTTCGTTTTGTTGTATTTCGCCGCGATACGAGCAGGTCGCATATATGGTCTTGAAGAGCGATGCGCGCGCTTGCCAATTTGTTCGCGTTTTCCAAAAACGCGCAAGTGGCTTGGATAGAATTTTTTAGGTGAATTGTTATAAAGTGAATAGCGTGAATAATTAGATAAAAAACATACCAACAAACTGGAGTTTGTTGGTATGTTTTTTTGAAAAGAGAAACGGCGCTTTGATTCGCGTCAAAACACCGTTAAGACTTTTAAAAGTTATTATTTTTTTCTCAATGAACCGAAATGGCCTATTATAATAAACAACAAGCCAACGCCAATAATTATTGCGTTGAACGCATAGAATATTGAAGGTCCAATAAGATATCCTATCATATCGCCAGCGATAAGGCCGATGCCGATATATTTCAGAGCTTCAATCATTATTTTCCCCTTTCATTTTTATTACTTTCTTTAACGGTTAGTATTATTTTGTTCTTCTGCTTTTCCGTCATTACGAAGACGCGGGATCACACCTTTTTTGCCGTAGTTGTTCTCGATTAATTGGATCGCTTTCTCGTAATCACCGCGCGCAACTTGCGTTGGACTAAAAAGAAAAGTCGGACCTAATATTTCTCCCATTCCGCCGGTATTGATCACGAGCCCAATCTCATTTTCAGAGGGATTTTCTATAAAAAGAAGTATCGGAAATTCAGAATTTTTATTTTTAAATCCTTTCATTCTCGCCGCATAGGGAGAAGTCTCTTGAATCATTATTTTCATTTCTTCGTCAGTCATAGGGCGAAATTCAGAAATATCAATATCATCTTCTAGTATCTCGAGTCCCGTAGCGATGCGTGTTGTAATTTTTTGAGGACCAATTGTTACTTCTATTTCGCCAAGCCCTACAGCTGATTCGTCTGTTGGTGAAAAACCAAGGTATGTTCCTCTAAAAGTTTCCAATGATTGGGCATGGATATCTGTTTTTACATTCATTTTTTTATTCTCCTGTATTTTATACGATCGATAGACTAACGCACATTATAAAAAGTATCGAATCGAATGCAGTATTTAATGATGCGAGCATAATCTATTCTTTTTTGTTTGTTATTTATATTAAAGAATTAAAGAACTACGATATAAAGTATCGCATATTGAGAAGGAAAAGTCAAATTTTGTGCAATTCGTATTTATTTTCTAAAAAGCTAATGAAGCTAAGAAGCTATCTTATGGTGTCCCCGGCAGGATTTGGTCACGGATATTTTTCTGCTGAAAAATTCCGCGACCCCGGCTCGGCGCCAGTCGCGCCTGCGCCTTTCAAATCCAATTGCCATTTCCGTATTTATTTCTTAAGAACCTAAGCAGCTATCTTATGGTGTCCCCGGCAGGATTTGAACCTGCAACCCTTGCGGGATACGGTTCTAAGCCGTACGCGTATACCGTTCCGCCACGGGGACGCGAATTATTTTATGTCCTAACAAGCTAACAAGCTAAGAAGCTAAGAAGCTAAGAAGCTATTCCTATTCCTGTTTTTCTATGATAAGCACATTTTTTGCGCCTTTTAAAATATCAACATCTTTTTCGTGTTTGCCAAACG
>CAZVCF010000038.1:7843-9357 GCA_964626355.1 uncultured Gammaproteobacteria bacterium | reverse complement strand
CTCGATGAAATCAGGATTTTAAAATTTGAAATTAGAAATTTTAGAAAATCCGTTAACTCGTTAATGCGTTAATTATGTAATAAATAATTTGTATTTTTTTAACTTTTAGTTATTCACTGTTCACTGTTTCAATCTTTTAAGCGCTTCCTTGAGCATCTGCTCGGCGCTCATATTTTTTGGAATTGTTCGCAAGGCTTCAACAACTTCCGATCGTGCGTAACCGAGTTTCAAAAGCGCTTCACTTACTTCTTGTAATGTATTCCCATTTTTTTGCAACTCTTGCGCGCCGCGCGTATTTTTTTCGCCATCTTCTTTTGTCGCCCATTTATACAATTCCGATACAAGCCGTTCGGCAAGCTTATTGCCAATCCCGGGAACCGCGACAAGCGATTTTATATCGCGCGACGCAATTAGCGATTTCAATTCGTTCACGCCAATCGCCCCGATAATTTTAAGCGCGCTGCGCGGACCTACTTTCGGAACTTTTTGCAACAAAATAAATACCGCGAACGACTGTTCGTCCGGCATACCAAACAATTCAATCGTATCGTCGCGATTATACAAAGCGGTCAATACCGTTTTCTCTTGTCCAACTTCAACGCGCGCAAGCCAATTTTCAGGGACAAAAATCCTATAGCCAATATTGTTGACTTCAAGGATAATACTCTCTGTGTCTTTATGTTGTACTTTACCTTTAAGAAATGCGATCATAGGAATAGGAAATTAGGTTTTAGGGGATTAGGAGATTAGGAAGTTAGGGGGTTAGATTTAAGAGAGAAATATATTTTTACAACCGCCTTTTCTTTAATTACGCAGTCGCCTTCGGCGACTGCAACAGTATTGCTCCCATTGCCAACCCGATGTTGTAAAAATATATTTCTCTCTTAGGGAGAGAGGGAAGGAATAAAAGGCTTGACAGAAAAAATGTGTATGGTATACTACTTCTATAACTTACGATAGATTATGAACGAAAAACTAGAAAAATTTGCTACCGCCATTGAGATTAAAGGTGCTGAAGAAAAACTGCATCTTGCTAATAGATTGCTCGAAATTGAGAAAAAAGGTGGTGAAACTATATCAACTAAGGTGACTGAGACTATTCTTGCATTGCTGAAAAAAGGGAATATCACCTCTGCTCAAGAAATCGCCGCGAAACGAATGTCAAACATTCATTAATCTATCTATTCTGATTTCTGATGTTAATTCTAAAAAATGGACGCGAAAAAGCAAGAAAAACCGCTCAACCGAATTCAGCAAATAATCATCGCTTCAAAGATCAACCCGCAAGATCAGAATGATCTGCTGGTTTTTTTGCCTGCGTTGCCGGAAAAACTGCTTGAAGATCTCGCTCAATTATTCGAGAATGATCCGAAAGCGGTGAAAGAATTTAATGAAAATTTTAAAAGCAAAGTGAATATTCTAATCAACGGACGTGATCAATGGACAAAAATGATCGCTAATGAAGAATCTCGAATGACCCATTACGATCCAGCAACCGATGAATACAATATGTA
>CAZVCF010000038.1:0-7743 GCA_964626355.1 uncultured Gammaproteobacteria bacterium | reverse complement strand
AACTGTGCCTGGAAAAAAGAAAAATTTATCAATGCTTAAATCACAGCGCCAAAATTATGCGCGGTATTTAGTTAATACAAAATTGAAACAAAAAATGAAAATGCAGTATAAGGTATTTCTAAAAACAATCGTTTCCGATAAAGAAAAAGCGAGCGCAATGCTTCCGCTCGTGCAAAAAGCTTTCGCAAAAGCGGCGAAAAAAGGCATTATAAAAAAAAATAAAATGAATCGAAAAATAAGCGCAGCATATTCTATATTCAAAAAAACCATTGTAAATACAGACAAATAAAGCCCTTGACAAAATCTTCAAAATGTGATATATTGTAAGTGTTAAGAATTTAAAAGAGCTTTAGAAAAGGTCGGTCTTTAAAATGAATTTATATACTAACTGATAGTATGGCTAAACAAGCAGATCAAGCGCTTTTGGAAGAAATCGCGAAAGCGTTAGTCAATAACCCGGACAGCGTAAAAGTTGAAAGGACTGTTGACGAAATGGGTGTGCTTTTGACGCTCAAGGTTGATCCTCAAGATATGGGTCAAATCATTGGACGAGAAGGAAACACCGTTAAAGCCGTCCGCACCATTATGCGTGTGGTTGGTATGAAGGCTCGAGCGCGAGTCAATTTACGACTCTATCAGCCGGAAGGTTCTGAAGGCCCTGGCAGAAAGAGAAAAAATGATGGCGACTTAGACCTTTAATCTTTAATTTTACGGGAAGCCCCCTCTGATATTTATCGGAGGGGGCTTCCTTTTTTACAATGTTGTATTATAATTTTAAGATGTTGAAATGGAAAAACATAGGATTACTATGCGCACTTATTTTCTTTGACCGTATTCTTAAAGTGTGGTCGCGCGCTATGGGGATTGATTACCAAAACGATCGCATACTCAACTTTTTTGAATTTTCAATTCCGTTCGTTCTTATAGTGGTTTTTATATACATTATTCTCGTGGGTTTATGGATCTATGAGATAAAAGGTTTAAGCTCTTTTACACAATCATTAGTAATCACTTTAATTCTCGCCGGCGCGACAAGCAATTTTTTCGACCGAATCATCTACGGATACGTGATTGATTATATACATTTTCTGAACAGTTATTTTAATGTAAGCGATCTCTATATTATAAGTGGCGCGATACTGATCATAGTAAAGAGAAAATAAATAATAGTGAATAACTAATAGTGAAAATCAAAAATCCGAAGCACGAAATCCGAAATCCGAAACAAATTCAAATGACAAAAATCCAAAATAAAAAACAAGGGTAAAATTCTAAACTGTTTAATTTTTAATTTTGAATTGTCATTTTATATTTTATCACTGTCATTTTGCATTTTGATTTTTACATTTTGCATTTCTACGCCCTCATAGCTCAACGGACCCCGCATCAGTTCCAGCGAATGTTTTGTCTTCACGAACTATCTACCCCGAGGACGCCTAACGGCTTAGTTTAATCTATGCGAACATTTTGTAGAGAACTGAAGCGGGGCGAGAAGTGCGCATCATAATTTTTCGTTTTTCATTTTTAGTTTTTAATTTGAAACGCCCTCATAGCTCAACGGATAGAGCGTAGCCCTGCGAAGGCTGAGATGGAGGTTCAATTCCTCCTGGGGGCAAGGGAATATACGAAAAAACTGTGCGTGGAACGGGCTCTGATAAATTTATGCACTGCAAGGAATTGAAAGCCGGAGGAAAAATTATGAGCACATAATTTTTTTGAGGCGGGGTCGCGACCTCATACGAGCGACGGCGAGTATGAGAGTTGTGACCAATTCCTCCTGGGGGCAAGGGGATAAAAGATAAACCGTGATTGGAAATAGCGATGAAATAATTGCGCTTTACGATGATTAATAATTCTATGACGCAACAATTCTCCACGCCAGCCGATCTGCCCGCCAACCTGTCCTCCGAAGTCTTGACGAAGGAGGAGGCATCGACGCAAACGGAATGGGCTACCAAAACAATTCCAAAAATTCTTGACGCGCTTCATTCAAGTGAATTTGGCTTAACAACGGAAGAAGCAACAAAACGTCTAAAAAAATACGGCACTAATAAACTTCCCGAAGGGAAGGTTGACAGCCTTCTCATTATTTTTTTACGCCAATTTCAAAGTCCGTTGATTTATATTCTTCTTGCGGCAAGTGCGATTGTTTTTGCAATGGAAGAAATTATAGATGGCTCGATTATTCTTGCCGTGCTTCTCTTCAACGCTATTGTCGGAACAATCCAAGAAGGCAAAGCGCAAAACACGCTTCGGGCGCTTAAGAAATTCGTAGAGACAAAAGCGACCGTGCTCCGCGAAAGCAAAGAACTTATTATATCCGACAGTGAAGTAGTTCCCGGCGACATCATTATTTTACAGGAGGGCGAGAAAGCGCCGGCGGATGCGCGAATTATTGCCGCCACTAATCTCAAAATTGACGAGGCAGCTCTTACGGGCGAATCGGAGCCAGTGCATAAAATTGTCGATACTCTGCCTGCCCGCCAAAGCCTTGGCGTAGGCGGGGAGCGAAGCGACCTGCCAACTGCGGAGCGGAAAAACATGGTTTTCAAAGGGACTCATATTCTTGCGGGAAACGGCAAGGCAATCGTGGTAGCAACGGGCATTGAAACAGTAATTGGAAAAATTTCAAAAGAGATTGCAGCGATTGATACCGAAATTCCTCTCAAGACCAATATCCGCTATCTGTCGCGGCTTATTATTATCAGCGTTGCAAGTATCAGCGCTCTGTTATTCTTTCTCGGCATTGTTTCGGGGAAATCTGTAAAAGAAATGTTTACGACGGTGGTTTCGCTTTCTGTCTCAATTATTCCAGAAGGACTTCCGATTGTGATGACGCTTGTTTTGGCAACGGGAGTATGGAGAATGTCAAAACGCAACGCCTTGGTAAAAAAACTTCAGGCAGTGGAAGCGTTGGGGCAAACGCGCATTATCGCCGTTGATAAAACAGGTACTATCACCAAAAACGAGATGGTAATTCAAAAAGTGTATGTGGATGGAAAAATTTTTGAGGTTGGCGGAGTTGGTTATGAGCCGAAAGGAGAGATCAAATTGGACGGGAGCGTGATTGATTCGGTTAATCACCCGGAGCTTCTTTTTGCGGGAAAAATCGCCGCTTTTTGCGTTAGTGCCCGCGTGCTTTTTTCGGAAGAAAAAAAAATTTGGCGCGTTGCCGGCGATCCGACCGAAGCGGCGATGCTCGTGTTTGCAAAAAAACTTGGTTTCCATAAAGATGCATTGGAACGCGAGTCTCCACAAATTTCCGAGATTCCGTTTGATTACAAACTCAAGTATCACGCGACTGTTCATCGACTTGACGGCGCAAATCTGCCTGACGGCAGGCAGGAATTTTTAGCGGTTGTTGGCGCGCCTGAGGTGATCCTTAATCTTTCATGTATATCAAAAGAAGAGAAACAAAAATTAGAATCTGTTTTTTTCTCTATGTCGCAGGAAGGGTTGCGGGTTGTCGCATTAGCTGAAACCAGCGACGTGCCAGAAATACTTACTCCAGAAAAAATCAAATCACTTACTTTTGTGGGATTCTTCGGTATGAAAGACGCGCTTCGCGAAGAGGTGCGAGATGCTATGCAAAAAGCGGTCTCTGCCGGCATCCGAGTGGTAATGATAACAGGAGATCATAAAATTACGGCGCAAGCGATTGCTAAAGAAGCTGACATTTATCAAGACGGGGATACTATTCTTACGGGACAAGATATTGACGCTTTTTCCGACAACGAGCTTTCCGAAAAATTAGCCAAAACCTCTGTATTCGCGCGAATGACCCCGGAACACAAATTGAGAATTATCAAGGCGTATAAGGCGGCCGGAGAAATTGTCGCCATGACTGGGGACGGCGTAAATGACGCGCCGTCGCTTGTTGCCGCCGACCTTGGCGTGGCAATGGGGAAGATTGGCACAGAGGTGGCAAAAGAGGCCTCGGATATTGTGCTTCTTGATGATAATTTTGGAAGTATTGTGTCTGCCGTGGAAGAAGGACGAAATATTTATAAAACAATCAAAAAAGTAATTCTCTATCTCTTTTCCACAAACTGGGGAGAAGTATTGACCATCACTGGCGCGCTTCTTTTGGGGTATCCTCTGCCACTTTTGCCAGCGCAGATTATCTGGTTAAATTTTGTCACAGATGGTTTCCTTGATGTAGCGCTGGCCATGGAGCCGAGAGAAGAAGGATTATTGCGTGGCAATTTTGAACGGCCTAAAAAATATCTGGTAGACAAACTTATGGCGCAGAGGATGTTTGCCATGGCCATTCCGATGATGATCGGAACTCTTTTTCTTTTCAAAGGATACCTGCCCGCCGAAGCCTCGGCGCAGGCGGGTTTTGAAAATGATCTTGCCAAGGCTTGGACAATTTCGCTCACCACGCTTGCGGTATTCCAATGGTTCAACGCATGGAACTGTCGGCACGAATCAAAATCCATTTTCCAGATGAATCCTTTTTCCAATAAATTCTTGATGGGGGCGACATGTATCATTATCTCCTTGCAACTTTTGGTAGTTTATAATCCGCTCATACAGAAGTTCTTGCGCACTGTGCCGCTTGAGTTTTCGGAATGGCTTATTATTATTCCGATTGCCGCTTCCATTATTCTTGTTGAGGAAATAAGGAAATTCTTTTATCGAAGGCAAATGTTAATTAATAGACCGGTTGCGTAAATTTTAGATTTTTGAGCGAAACGAGAAAGGCGAACAAAAAGATTTGAGTCGCAGTAGAACTACGGTGAAAATCTTTTTGCGAAGCCTGACGAATCCATCAGCTGGCGGACAAAAAGCTAAAATTACAGCAGATTGAGTTTTGAAATGGTCTCAATGCGACTTCCCCTATCTGAACGATCTATTTTTCCTCTCCATCTCCTTTCGCTTTTGCTTTATTTGTGCTATCATATAATACTATGACTATTTCAAGATATTTCACGCGAATTTTCTTTATCGGACTTTTTGTCGTCTTTATCCTTTTTTCGAATATCGTCGCTTTTGTTACTGATTGGTGGTGGTTTTCCGAAGTTGGACACACGCAAATTTTTGTTACATCTCTCATTGCTAAAATAGCGTTGTTCTCGTCAGCGGGAATTTTTGCCGCAATTTTTTTACTCGTCAACTTCTCTTTAGCGACCCGCTCAAAAAGCCATTGGACTGCTATTTTGCCTGCGGCATTAGTCGGTCAACCAATACATGTTGGCAGTAGCATTATTAAAAAATTAATTGTTATTTTTAGTTTGGTAACCGCGGTTCTTTTCGGACTTGCGGCTGCTTTCAATTGGCAAGAGATACTAAAATATATCTCTGGCACGGCTTTCGGCGCGACAGACTCCATTTTTGGCAAAGATATTGGTTTTTATCTATTCTCCCTCCCAATTTTTCAAATAATGTTAGGGTTGATAAAATTTCTTGTTTTGTTATCGCTCGCAGGCTCGGCGATTATATATTTTTTGCGAGGCAATATTCATTTTACGAGTTCATCTACGCAGGTCATTGACTCCGAAATCGTTCGGGTACGAGAAACAGGACTACAGTCGCTCAAGAGATTGAATATAGGGCGCACGGCAAGAATCCATCTCGGCATCCTGCTCGCCATTTTTTTCTCAGCTATTGCCGTCGGGGTTTACCTTTCCCGTTTTACACTGCTTACAAGCCAAAGCGGTTTAGTGTTTGGCGCAACGTACACAGACGCAACCGTAAAAATATTTATGCTTTGGATTTCAATGGCTACGGCAGTGCTCGCGGCAGTTTCAGTTGTCTTTTGGGTGTGGAAAGGAAAGTTAGCTCTGCTTATCGGGACAATTTTTCTTTATGTTATCGTCGGATTCGCCGGAACGGTGATTCCATCTCTTGTTCAAAAATTAATTGTTGCCCCCAACGAGCTTGTAAAAGAAACACCGTTTATTAAGTATAATATTGCCGCTACCCGTCAAGGTTTTGCACTTGATAAAATTGAGGAACGAGAAATCTCTGGAGATAAGCCCATCACCGCGTCTGATATCGCGAACAATAATCTCACGGTTAAGAATGTGCGGCTCTGGGACAGAAAACCTCTTTTATCAACTTTTTCCCAAGTACAAGAAATCAGAACCTATTACGAGTTTGCCGAAGTTGATAATGATCGCTATATCATAGACGGCGAAATTCGCCAGATAATGCTTTCCCCGCGCGAGCTGGCCTCGGCTAGTCTGCCGAATAGGAATTGGATTAACGAACGGCTAACATTTACGCATGGATACGGTGTGGCGGCCGGACCGGTGAATCAAGTCACCCCCGAAGGTTTGCCTGTTTTATTTGTGAAAGATTTGCCGCCAAAATCAGATATGAAAGAGCTTGAAATTTCACGCCCGGAAATCTACTTTGGCGAACTTTCAAACGACTATGTTATTACCAAAACAAAGTCTCGCGAATTTGACTATCCAAAGGGCGAAGAAAATGTCTACGCAACGTACGATGGCACTGGCGGAGTTGAAATAAATTCTTTTTTAAGACGCGTCTTTTACGCAGTAAAATTTAAATCACTTAAACTGTTTTTGTCCAACGACGTAACCAGCCAGAGTCGCATTTTATACTACCGCACTATTGCCGAGAGGGTTGCCAAAATCGCGCCATTTTTAACTTTTGATCAAGATCCGTACATTGTCATCGCCGATGGCAAGGTGTATTGGATTGCTGATGGTTATACTACCAGCGATCGTTATCCTTACTCTCAGCCATTGCGATTAAACGGCAGAAATATAAACTACATCAGAAACTCGGTAAAAGTAGTGATTGACGCATATAATGGCGCTGTTGTTTTTTATCAGGCTGACGCAGAAGATCCGATTATAAAAACGTATAATAAAATTTTTTCCGGAACATTTCGGCCAATGTCAGAAATTCCAAAAAGTCTGGTTTCTCATTTACGTTATCCGGAAGATATCTTTACCTTACAGACTGCTGTTTATTCTGTCTATCACATGGATGATCCGCAAATTTTTTACAATAAAGAGGATCAATGGGAAGTCCCTGCTATTGCGTCAGAAGGAGAAAGGGTGTCTGCGCGCGCAGTTCCGCAGATGTTGCCCCGACACATCATCATGAAACTGCCGAATGAAAAAAAAGAGGAATATATTTTGATGCTACCCTTCACCCCTCGAGCAAAAGATAACTTATCCGCTTGGATGGTTGCCCGTAGCGATGGAGAAAATTACGGCAAGTTATCGGTCTATCGTTTTCCTAAAGACAAGCTTGTGTTTGGACCAAAACAAATCATTGGCAGAATTAATCAGGATTCCGAGATTAGTCAGCAAATTACGTTGTGGAGTCAGGGCGGATCGCAGGTGATCCAAGGTCCGCTTTTGGTTATTCCGATTGAAGAATCGCTTTTGTACGTGCGTCCGCTTTATCTCAAAGCCGAAACAGGAAAAATTCCTGAATTAAAACGGGTGGTGGTGGCGTATGAAAATAAAATCGCCATGGAAGAGACATTGGAGGAAGGACTATTAAAAATTTTTGGCAGTAAAGTTGGAGAGAAATCAAAAGAAAGCACAATAATAAAATCGCCAACATTCGGCGGATCCTCCCAAGATAGAGAGAATCGCGTACGGAAAGCGTTAGAAGCGTATGAGGAAGCGCTCCGAGCGCAAAGGGATGGCGATTGGGCTCGTTACGGCGAGGCGCAGAGACGGCTTGGAGATATTCTTAAATAGAACCCATCTCAAAAATCATTTCTACTGCGATTACAAAATTTTGGCTACGACT
>CAZVCF010000037.1:0-9682 GCA_964626355.1 uncultured Gammaproteobacteria bacterium | reverse complement strand
GTTTCGAAGCGCTACAATCCTTAAAACAAAAATTAAAATATCTCCGATATATCCTTGTTCGTTCGGCAAGATAAAACATTTTTTATCTTTCCTCTCTCACTTCGGATATGACAAATTATAAACGGATAAGAAATTTTATGATGCTGAGGCAAAGAATTTTTCTTTTAGTAGGAGTATGCTTCGGAGCGGCGCTTTTTTTTGTAATTTTATTTTTCCCTGCTCGCGCCTTGCAAGAGACTATGAAAACATTTACTGATGATCTCACGGGAAACTCTATTGAAGAGAGCACAGGATATTATGATCCGCTTCTCAAGAGTATTGTTCTTAAGCGCCGTATTAATGAGACTATTCTTTGGCAAACTTCAGCTGACGTGCGTTATTTTGATCCGTATGAGCGCATTGCGCTTACGAAAGATAATAAATTTTTTAGCATTCCGGAAAATTTCTCTGGCTATGAGGATTTAACAAGCTTTATTACGCTAACTTTGCGAAACGTGACAGGGGCGTATCGGATGGGCAACGAGATATTGATTGCTGATACGATCAACGTTCAGCGATTGAGCAACGCAAGCGGCACCATGCGGTCGTACGGTTATCTTAATTTAGATTCAATTGATCCATCTCGTGTTGATGGCATTTCGTTCGCGTGCGAAAGTACGTATAGTGTTTGTCTTTTTTTATCTCGTTCGCATCAAGGCAATTTGGCGGAGTATCGCAATAGCGTTTTTTCAATGATCAATCTTTCGTCGGAGATCGACCTTTCGAGCGCATCTCTTTTTAAGCGCGGTGATCGTCTCTATATCGCCGGAACAAAAACAACAAATAACACGATCGTATTCAAATTATTTTATTATGACACGGCGGCGCGAAAGATTAGTATTGACGGACCGATTTTTACTTTCAGCCGTCTTGATGCGTGGACGTTCGGCGTTAAAGGATCGGAAGGACTTTTATTCGTGCGTTCAGGAGGCGAGAGAAAACTGTTACGTTATGATGGCGCCGGCGGATGGACGACAATTCATGAACCGCTTCTTGAAACGATTGACATTGATGGAATAAACAGTTTAAACGGGAAGTGGCTTATTAATCGGCAAGACGGCCTTTATCTCTACGAATCGTATACCTCATTACATAATATTAAGCCGCAATTAATCAAAATAAACGGAAAATCGTTTGGTGTTACTGATTATAATAACAAACCGCTTTTGGTGACTGATCGCGAAGCAGTTTCGCTTGAAGAAGGAGGATATATGGATAATGCGATCATAAAATCAAAAAAAATTGAGGAACAAGAGGCTATTGTCGGAGCGATGGTTTTTTGGGAAGATGAAAAAGAATCAACTTCCATCACTTATTATATTTCGAACGATGACGGCAAAACATGGATCAGTGTTCCCTCAGAAAAAGGCGCGCGAATTAATTTTCCCATCGAAGGGTATCAGCTTCGTTATCGCGCGCTTCTGACCGGGCAATCGCAAACAACGCCAAAATTTAAAAAAATGGTAATTACCTATTTCACGAAAGATATCTCTCTGAAAGGGAAGCGAGCGCGCGACAAAACGCGCGCCGATGATCTTGCAAAAGCCGCGCAAGCGCTTGAAAAATATATCATCGATTTTCAACGTTTTCCGCGCGTTGATTTTTCTGAAGCGCGCGAAGGATGGCAAGAATTGAAACGTATTTTACAATCTGCTGGAACAGCAAGAAATAAAAATTATGTCGGCGATTTTGCGCTACCGCAAGACAGCGCATATCCTTATTCATATAGAAGTTCCTATAATGAGTATGTTTTATCGACTACGTTTGAAGAAGATAATTCGACATATCTCAATAATGACGCAGACGGTACTCAACTTGATTTTAATTGCAACGATCCTGTCTATTGTTTGACTCGCACGCTTTATAATACTTCATCGCAGATCAACATTTCACCCTCGTCATCTGTATCAACTGCTTCATCATCTCCGTCTTCATTCGTTCAACCATCTTCGTCGCCTGTTATAGTGCCTCTACCGACGTCGTCTCCCGTTGTTCAGCCGTCTTCATCGCCAATTGTGCGCTCGTCTTTAACTAAACCAGCTCTTCTGAAATCGCGCGCAAGCCCTAAGGTGTATCGTGATATCGGCAAGAACCAAATTATAGTGATTCGCTCAAAAGAATTATTTGAATCATTTGGTTATTCATGGCAAGATATAAAAGTTGTTTCTGCGAATGAATTTAAAAAATATCATCTCGCGCGGTTGGTAAAAATAAAAGGAGCTTCGGCGATTTATCTTCTCAATGAGAATGGCTATAAACGAAAAATTGCCACACCTGCCATTTTTGGATCGTATGGAAAAAAATTATCAGACGTGCCGGAAGTTGAACAAGAATTTTTAGATTTTTTCTCCGCAAGCAATACGATTCGCCTTAAAGGCGATAAACGGGTTTTTATCATCATCGACAATAGTAAACATTGGATTAAGGCCCCTGTTGCGTTTAATACTCTTGGGTTAAAATGGGAGCAAGTCATTGAAGTGACAAAAAAGGATTTTGACAGTTATGCAACAGGTGAATCAATTGTGTATTAAATTGAAAACATGAATTATAAACGAATATTTTTCATACAGCGAAAAAAATCCATATCCACTTATCATTGCCATGGCAATGATAAGTGGATATGGATTTTCACTTCGTTTTTCGCGGTGATTGTAATCATTGCTCCCTTTTTCGTTTTCGCGCTTCAGGAAATTCAAAAAAGCATTACCGATGATATGAGCGGACGATATATAGAAAGCAATACTGGTTTCTACGAACCGCTTATGAAAAGTATTATTTCAAAACGACGCATCAATGAACAAGCGCTTTGGCAGGCGCCTTCGCCAATACGATTATTGAATCCGGACGCGCGCGTGGCAATTACGCGAGACAATCGTTTTCTTTCTATCTTTGATGGATTTATCGGATACGAAGATATAAGCGGCAATATAACACTTCCGCGCGACAGAATACTTTTCGTGGAACGGCTTCAGAATGAATGGTTGGTGAGCGATGGAAATAAAATTGAAATTTTGAAAGGCGAAGACAGGGTGATGCGCACCGATAGATTTCTCAATATAGGAACTGTCGGGCTGAGGCGAGTAAGTAGTATTGCGTGCAGTAATAATAATGATGCGTGTCTTATTTTGTCGACGTCCGACAAAAAATTAGTTTCATATAGTAGTGGAAATTTAGTCAGCATCGATCTTTCCGGAGAAATCGATTTAGGAACCGCGGCGCTCGTGAAAAGCGGTCCTCGACTGTATATCGGCGGAACGCAGGCAGTTGGCAAAACAGTCATATTCAAGTTGTTCTATTACGACATATCGCCGAGAAAAATAACGATAGACGGTTCTTTGTTTACTTTTAATCGCATTGAGCGATGGGTATTCGGCGATATGATTAATCGAGGATTACTCTATATTCGCGCGGACAATAAGGCGCAGTATCTTGAATATGACGGCGCTGGCGGATGGAACATAATTAACGATCCGTTTTTACAATCGATTGTTGTTGAAAATCCCATCGTTAGTTTTGGCGGGAAATGGCTTTTGCGACAGCGAGACGCGCTTTATCTTTATGATTCATTCGGATTCGCGTACGATATTTTTCCACAGTTAAATAAAAAAACCTCTGGAATCGTATGGATTTCTGAACATAACGATGCGCCATTGGTGATTACGCAAAAAGAAGTGATCGCGATTAAAGATAATGGATTCGAAGAAAACGCGACTATTGAATCGCGGCAGATCAATGAACGAGATTCGATTATCAGCGCCGTAATGACATGGGACGATGACAACGGTTTTGACGATATCACGTATCAAATTTCAAACGATAATGGCGAAACATGGCATACAATAAGTGAAAAAGGCGCGCGCGTTTCGTTTTTGAATGAAGGATATGTGCTTCGTTATCGCGCAGTTATGCGCGGGACATCATATACAACGCCGCGATTAAAAAAAATTGCCGTTACTTATTCCACGAAAGATATTTCAACGCGCGGGAAACAGGCGAGAGACCGCAGACGGACTGATGATTTATCTACAACCGCGCGATTGCTTGAAGTATATTTTAAAGATTTTGGCAGATTTCCGCGCGTAGACAATATAAAACCGGATGAAGGATGGAAAGAATTGCAGCTTATTTTGCAGTCTGCCGGAAAAACAAATCGAAAAAATTACGCGGGCGGATTTCCATTTCCGCAAGACAGCGATTATCCCTATTATTATCGCAGTTCGTTTAACGATTACGCGTTGGCAAGCGAGTTGGAAGAAGGCGGTTCAGCCTATCTTGCGAAAGACGCGGATGGGACAACACTTGATTTTAATTGCAACGATCCGCTTTATTGTTTGACGCGCGATTTGCATCGCGGACCGCAGAAAACATCTGCGCCGCCGCCACAAACAGTGTCTCCTCAAGCGTCGATTTCGCTGAAAGATTTTAATGTCGCGGGACTTATTCAAATAAAAGGCGACACGAAAGTATATCGTGATATAGGAAAAGGGCAGATTATATGGATACAATCAAAAGAAATTTTTGAAAAATTACGCTATGTGTGGTCGGCGATTAAATTTATTACACGAACCGAATTTCAAAATTATCGTCTCGCGCGAATCGTAAAAGAAAAAAATCAGTCCGCAATTTATCTCGTAAACGAAAATGGATATAAACGGCGCATAGCCAATCCGGTTATTTTTGGTTCGTATGGGCGATCGCTCAAAGATATTCCGGAGATTGAGCGTGAATTGCTTGATTTCCTTCCGTCCAGTGATATCATACGATTGAAAGGAGACAAAAAAATATTTGTCATCATTGATAATGAGAAGCATTGGATTACCACGCCTGACGCCTTTCGCGCGCTTGGACTCAAATGGGAACAGGTGATAGAGGTGACCAAAAAAGATTTTGACAGTTATCCGACAAGAGAAAGTATTGGTGATTAAACATTTTAATTTATTTCTATGACGGAAAAAATTGAACAAAGAATTGAAGACAAAAAGTATGAAAAAATAAAAAAGCGCGATCATTCTATAATCGCTGATTTTCTTTTTCCGCAGGAAACAACAGAATTTTTGAAACCGTTACTAGAGAAATATGGCACCTATAGTAGAATTTCATTTTTGACTTCGATACCAAGTTTCGATACGGGAAGAATGACGAAAGAAGAGTTCGCGCGTTTTGAGATCGATAGTACGCCGATACGTAAAGCAATTGAACAATTTGTACGAGGGAAAACTGTTAAAGAACTCTATACGCACGCACTTACTTTTGCCGAAAATGCGCTGAAAGAAGAAGCATATTGGCGCGCTAAAATTATCGTGGAAAAATTTTTGTCAAAGGCAGACGAACAATCCATTATGCGAAGATGCGTACAGAGTATGATTGCGCAGGTGAAAAAAATAAGCAGTGCAGGGAAAGAAGATTATTTTTTAGCGGAATCTCTTGTTGATGATTTTTTGGGAGCGCTTGAAAATGAGAATGACATCACTTTTTTAATAGAATTTCTTTCGAAAAATTCTGATTATACAAGCGGCGAGAAGTCGCTACTCGCTGTTTTTGAAAAATTATACGAGAAAGGAAAAATTAAAAAGGCGAATGAGAAGATATACGATATTCTTCATGATGCCGCGCGTAATCGAATATTACGAAATATGCCTTCGTTTCCGCATACGGGCGAAGAGGTGGATCGGTATGATCGGATGATGAAATCATTAACGAACAGAGCGCAGGAATATGAATTGATGGGATTGCTCGATCTAGAGAAAGACGCTGATATATTTGAGAGGATTACAAAATAATATATTTGGTTTTGCAACCACACGCCACGGGTGCATTCCTCCATATCCACTCATTCTTGCCATGGCAAGAATGAGTGGATATGGAATAATATAAAAATGCCACGACATATTATCAGTCCTAAAATTATTACTGACCCGCTTTACGGGTCTTTTGATATTCGGCCGGTTCTGCCGATGATTGACACGCGGCAATTTCAGGCGCTCAATTTTAAATATCAACTTGGAATGGCATATCTAGTTTTTCCGTCAGCCACGCACACGCGCCGCGCGCACTGCCTTGGCGCGTACGCAGGAACGGTACGGCTTGTTGAGCGATGGCGCGAACTCGATTTTATTACCAAAGAACAGGGGAGAGCGCTTTGCGCGTTTGCTCTGTATCATGATATCGGCCATACGCCATTTTCCCATGTGACGGAAGCGCTCTGTCCATTAGATAATGACGGACTTGGACTGCAGTTGATCGACGAATTGCGCAACGAAATCGAATCGTGCGATGTTGACTTTGATTTTTTTAAAGAACTTTTTACGCATAAAAATCCGCTCTACCTCGCGGTTCACGACAAAAATCTTGGAATGGAAAAATTGGATTATCTTGAACGCGATGGTTTATATACCTTAATGGGGCGATTGGAAAATATTGAATATCTCCGCGCGCATATTTATTTCATTGATAATCAAATAATGATTGATCAAAAAGCGATTGATAACGCAAAAAGCGTTCAGGATTTTTATATTAAAATGTATAAAAATGTTTATTTGCGCAAGACCTGCGTTATCGCGCAACGGATGATGCAAAAAATGGTGTATGGACTGCTTGTGGGCGGAGAATTGACTGTTGACGAATTGATTCATTTAAATGATTTTAATTTATTAAGTAAATTATCAGTTTCAAAAAGTTCACTAGTCCACTATTTGTTTAACGCGTTAATGGCGCGCAAAATTTTTAAAGAAACAATCGTCATTCGCCATAAGGATTTTATTATGACTGAAGAAGAGCACGATTCGCATAAGTCAACGCGCGTATTCGGCGCCGGAACGAAAATAATGAATAAATTTATCAACTCGCCGAAATTCAAAGACAAAAGTCAAGGAACGTTATATACCATCGAAGAAAATATTGCGGCGCTTGCGAATTTGCCGCCGTTCAGCGTTTTGGTTATTCCGATTTTTTCACCAGAACGATTTACGCCGAAAGACATTAAAATTTATGATTCCAAAGAGACGCTTAAAAAGATGTATCCGGCGCATTATCGCGCAATGGAAGAGCTTGGTCGCGCGTATCTTACCGTGCGCATTTGCACGATGCCGGAATATCGCGAAAAATTAAGCGCACCGCGAACCGCGCAGAGGATATATGATTATCTATTATCAGTTGCTTGACAAAATTATCGAAATATGCTATACTCTCCACAGTTATTTTGGTATCGTTGTTCTTTACACTGTATCAAAAATAATAAAGGAAATTCGTTTTTTGAATATAGGATCGTGTCGGAGTCAGATCCACCACTTATCTATATTGTCAGCTTTAAGATAGCTGATAAAAAAGAAGCATAAAATGAGAGAAAGGGTTGCATGATGAACATTTTTGCAAGTATTGTTTTCATAATTTTGACGATCGGATGTATGTGCGCTTTATCGAATGCAATGATTCTTGAAAAACGAAAAAAATATTTAGATCGGATTTATGAATTGCGGACGAAAGCGTTTCAGGACGGCATCTCAGTTGAGATGAATGAAGGCCAATCTGTCCAATATATCGGATTTGATATAATTAGAAAATATAATGAAACGATGGAGAGATATGCGCTTGCGCTGTTTATTATCTTTTGCTGGTGGCGTGTTTTTCCAAAATTTTTCTACGATCTGCAAGCGATTAAAAAATTGCGCGATATAGCTACGTTCATTCTTGATGATGTAATAGAAGCGTTTAAGAAAAATCCGAGACAGGGGATAGGAGTGACGGTGTATCTAACCTATCATATTAATTTTTTTGAGTTCACGAATGTGACGCCGGAACAGTATCAAGAATTCGTAAAAGATGTATTAAGCGACATAGGAAAAATGTATGCCGAGAGACAGAGTCTTTGATATGAAATTCGTTCAATTTCAATAATAAAGTCCGCTTCATGGGAGAAGAAGCGGACTTTCTGTTCTCTAAGATAAAAATATAACCTGCGGAGATCCGATCTCCGCAGGTTGACTAATTATAAAAGAACGATATAATAATCGTACTTTTGTTCTTTAATCAATGAAGGGAAATATATCGTATGGATGCAAATGAAAGTCGACTGTCTCAGCTCATTACTGAATTAGGGCGCGTTAAAATGGAAGAGCTCGGACTTCGCAGAGACGCACGAGCGCTTATAGGGTCTGCGGTTAGGAAACAAATTGATGTTTTTAATTCGTTTCAAACAGATCATCGTATTAAAAATTATAGAATTGTTTTTGTAGATTCGATGATTGAAGCGTTGACAACCATTGATGTTATGCTTATACACGATGGTTTACTTGAGCAATTTGAACGACAAGAAAAATTACCAGAAGAATTATTAGCGCCATTGCGCGATCTTAAACAAGCGGTTATTGCTGAATTGCAGCCGGACAAAACAATCGTCATTGATTTTTATTTGATGGATGAAAGTATTGCTCCATTGCCATTCAGTATTGAATAAAACACCACACACAGTGGAAAATAAATAGAAGAGAAAATATAATGATCCATATTACAATTATTCATATTGCGTTCTATACTATTGGCGCGTTGTCTATACTTACACTATGGGCATTCTGTGGACTGTTTATTATGCGCAATAAGTTAATAAAAAGCGTGATTTTAAGTAGAGAATGGTTAAAATTAGATAGCAATACGAGATATAAAATCAGTAATAGAATTCTGCGGTACGGGCCTTTTGCCGCGCGTCTTACCAAAAAGATAGAAGAGGGGACACTTGGATTATAGGAACGATCAAAAGAAAATAGAAAAAATTAAAATATGACAAAGTAAAATTATAATCATAGAGAGAATGACGTTTCTTTCTATAAAAATAATGGAGTAAGAGATGACAATAAGTATTATATTTTTTTTAATAGTTATGTCACTCGCGGCATGGGGATTGAGCGGGGTGAAAATTGTAGCCAAAGAAAGCAATCTTAATGATAAATGGAGAATGTTGGAATCGACAATGTCCGCAAAGAAAATGATTGCGAACGCATTGCGTTTTTTTGTCTACGGACCGTTTTCCAAAAAATTGATTAAAAAACTGTATGATGAAAACGGAATTCAGTAGGACTAATAAGGTGTAAATAAAAAGTCCGCTTCAAAAAAGAAGCGGACTTTCTGTTATTCCATATTGATATTGTGCGACACAAAGTTTTACAACATACCTTGAATTACAAAATATTATTTTTAGTCATCGCGAGGAGTGGAACGGTTGCGAGGTTCAGCCGAAGCAAACCTATTGAACTTCACGAAATTGTTTCTGTTGTTTGCGGAACAAGATTCCTCGCCACGCTCGGAACAGGCTCCACAATCTATAGTCCATCTACGAGATTGCCACGCCCCGATGGCCATCGGGGCTCGCAATGACGAAGAACGCGCATTTCGTAATCCAAGGTTTTATAAGCGCATGCCCGTCTATGAATCAATCGGAAAAGCAGGGGAGAAATTAGGGAATTGTGGTTCCGTTTAATGCATTATGGAAACGTATATTTGATTTTGAAATATAGTCATGGGGCTATTAGCATAAAGAGACCATTTGATATCATAAAGAGGGGCTTTTTTAAAGAGCCCCTCTATTTTTATACTTGTTGTGTCGTAAAAGGTATGTTGTACGACACTATACGTATGTATTTTTACGCTTTGA
>CAZVCF010000036.1:0-9926 GCA_964626355.1 uncultured Gammaproteobacteria bacterium | reverse complement strand
AATAAAATTGTTTATTACATGAAACTACTGCTACTGCGGAGGACGGGCAATTTAAAATTAAAAAATTTTTGAATTAAAATCATTTTAACATTTTTCCTTTGTCATTTTTCATATCCGAAGTGAGCGAGGAAAGATAAAAAATGTTTTATCTTTCCGAACGAACGAGGATATATCGGAGATATTTTGAGATTTATATTTTGCATTTAAAATGTCCTCTCATTTCTATATCATCATCGTCGTTATAACGTTTATTCTCTCTTTTTTTCTATCGTGGTTTGTCAAAATCATCGCTGAGCGGTTGAAAATTTTTGATTATCCGGAGAGTGACGCATTGCGCAAGATTCACAAAGGACCGATTCCGCTTCTCGGCGGAATGGCGATCTATTTTTCATTCGTTATTATCGCGCTTGCGGTAGCATTTTTTATTACGGCCATTATCAAAGAAAAGGGAATAGAATTCTCTGGAAAATTCCCATTCAAACATCTTATTGGCATTATTATCGGTGGCGGGATTTTAATGATTGGCGGTTTTTTCGATGACCGCTATCGTCTCTCGCCAAAGAAACAATTGATTGCGCCTTTTCTTGCGATACTCACTATCATTGTAAGCGGCATCGGCGTTCATCAAATCAATAATCCTTTTTCAGGATCAATTGGAGGATCGTCCATCTTTCCACTTGATGTTATAAAGTTGAAAATTATTTCTGTCGGAGGCATACCCTATTTTTTTTCGCCGTTTGCGGATGTTTTGACGCTTGCGTGGCTTTTTGCCTTGATGTACACAACTAAATTACTTGACGGATTAGACGGCTTGACCGCCGGACTCGGAACAATAGGAGCGATTATTATTTTTTTATTTTCAACAGTGAGCCGTTTCGCGCAACCGGATGTCGCGTTTTTGAGCTCGATAATGGTCGGCGCGTTTGCGGGTTTTTTAGTATGGAATTGGCATCCAGCGCGTTTATTTCTTGGAGAAGGAGGAAGTTTATTTGTTGGTTTTATGCTTGGCGTTCTGGCGATTGTGTCGGGCGCGAAAATCGCGACGACGCTTTTTATCGTTGCTTTGCCACTGATCGATTTAGTATGGACAATTGTTCGCCGCGCGCGCGCAAACCAAAAAATTTTTTCCGCGGACAGGGCGCATTTGCATTTTCGTCTTCTTGACGCAGGCTTTTCAACGCGGAGCGCAGTCGGCGTTTATCTTTTCTGGACTCTTTTTTTCGGCGTTTTTTCGTTCATTTCCATTCCGCTCTACAAATTCATTCTTCTGACATTTTGTATGATTTTGAGTATACTTTTTATAAGGAGAGTGAATAAGAATTAGCTAACAGTTAAAAACGAACAGTGAATAAAGTTAACTTTCAACATTCAACCGTCAACTATCAACAAAAAAATTCTAATTTTTCTTGCATTCCCGCATGTCGGACTGTCTGTCGATAGACAGGTAGGCAAATAAGCAGGTTAATCCGTTAATTAGATAGTAAATAATTTTTATTTTGCTTCGAGCTTCTTGTTTTTCACTATTATTATTTTTGATTTTTTAATTGTATGTCTTCTTGCACACAACTCAAAACTGAATACGAATCTCTTCAAAAGCTTGCGGATGAATTTATCGCGGAATATCTTCGCGTGCGCGATTCCGGTGATATGGCGAAGGCGAAACAACTCAAAAAAGAATTACAGGGAAGAAGAGACGCGTTAAAGGAACGACTTGTCGTTTCTTTAGAACGCGCGTGCGAAATAGTTGGCGCGAAGAATGTTTTAGGACCTCAAGCGGTAGAAATAACATTTGGCGTGCATCTTGAAAAAATTCCACCGATTCCTTTTTCGGTTAAGGAGTTGCGACGCGCGAAAGAATTCGATCAACTGCTTATCTTGCGAGTGGATAAAACCGCTGATAATAAACCATTGTCATTAGGGGAGATGGATGGCATATTAGACAACAAATGGTTTAAGGAAGGGAAGGGTCACTTACTCGATTCTATTGTTGAATGGAAGAATCTTCTCAAGAATCGTCTTTGGGACGATGCTCCGCGTCCCGGCTGGGCTCTTGTTTCGAAAGATCTTTTACCGGGAAGCAGAATGAAAAATTATTTAGCACAGACCGAGCACATCATTATTTTTTTAAAGGAAAAGATATTTCATGGAATGAAAATACCAATCGAATATACGCAGGCGATTACAGAGTTCGAATCAAAAAAAGAACTATTAGGACGATTAATGGAAAAAGATAATAAAGCCGCGGCTGAACAATTTTCTCAATTGAAGATACTATCTTTAACACGACAAACAATACAAGAATTTGTATATGATCAGGCGCTTTATTATAATATTGCCGATCGGCGTCTTTTGATAGATGAATTTATATGGTCAAACTTTCTTTTTGATGATACTTTTATTCTTTTTGGAGATACGTCTGGTCGCACGGTAGGCGGCTATGCCACGTATCCGCTCAGCGCTATATTGAGTGATATCGGCACGATTTTATCCCGACGGTCGTAGGGAAACACCAAAATCACTCGAGAAAGAGGCTTTAATTCTTTTATGAAACGAAGTATCCTATCATTATTCGCGCCGCGTCTGGTGATATATTTTTTCACTCTCGCGGGTATTTTTGTTATACTTATAGCAGGTATTCAAGCGATACAGAACAACGCCGATCTCCAGAAATGGGCGATTGTGTCTATTAACAACGCGACTTTTATCAGCGAAATCGCGGATACGCGCTTACGACAAGCGCAAGGATTGAGCGGACGAGAATCAATGAGTCAGAATCAGGGAATGCTTTTTGTATTTAATAAAGAAATCGTTGCTCCGTTTTGGATGAATAAAATGAAATTTCCTATTGATATTATTTGGATTGATAAAGATAAAAAAATTGTTGATATCGTAAAAGACGCGCCCATCCCACTTAATGATACCTCAATTCCAATTTTTATGCCGGCAAGCGTCGCGCAATATGTTCTAGAAATCGCGGTTGGTATGAGCGAACGGTATGGATTTAAGGTGGGGGATGAGGTGGAGATGACACCATTAAATAACTAAAAGTGAAAAGTAAATTTTAGATTCATGATTTTAGATTTGTTTTGAGATTTACGCCTTGGATTAATGTAAAATGTAAATATCAAAAATCAAAATGACAGTCTAAAATGTTAAAATTATTTTTTCCTTTAAGTGCAAGAATACGTGGAGTTACTACATTCGATATTTCAATTTTTTATATAGTTTCTAAATTTATTTTTTAATTTTGCATTGTCATTTTTCATTTTGATTTTTCAATTTTACATTTATTCCTAATTTTCTAATCCCCTAAAAACTAATCTCCTCATTAACTATCCATATTAACTATCCATCATGGCTGAAGATCCTCAAAAAAATACATCAGACGTTGTGTTATTTGGCGAAACGAATTTTCGTAATGTGAAAAGAAAATTCGGAATTAAGACTGACGATCGGCGTCGGCATATGTATTTGATCGGAAAAACAGGAATGGGCAAAACAACCATCTTAGAGAATATGATGATCCAAGATATTATGCTCGGTCACGGCATGGCGTTTGTTGATCCGCACGGCGATACCGCGGAAAAGTTGCCATCGCTTATTCCGGAGAGCCGTCTTAAAGATGTTATCTATTTTAATCCGGCGGATCTTGATTATCCAATCGGATTAAATATCTTTGAGAAAATGTCGAATGAACACCGTCATATCATCGCGTCCGGATTAGTCGGGGTGTTTAAAAAATTATACGCGGACAGTTGGGGCCCTCGTTTGGAATATCTTTTGCGCAACGCGATATTAGCTCTTTTGGAGTATCCAGAAAGCACGCTTTTAGGAATCATGCAGATTTTAGTGAACAAAGGATTTCGTAAGAAAGTAATCGAGCATGTCACCGATCCAATCGTCAAATCGTTTTGGGTTGATGAATTTTCGAAATATCCTGATAAATTTCAAACAGAAGCAATCGCGCCAATACAAAATAAAGTCGGTCAATTTCTCTCAACATCTCTTATTCGTAATATCGTTGGACAGAAAAAATCGACAATCAATTTGTGGGATATTATGAATAATAAAAAGATTTTGATTATGAATTTTTCGAAAGGACGCATTGGAGAAGATTCGGCCGCACTACTCGGATCGCTGATGATCACCAAAATTCAACTTGCGGCGATGAGCCGTGTTGATATTCCCGAACAGGAGCGGCAAGATTTCTATTTATATATTGATGAGTTTCAAAATTTTACAAGCGCATCATTCGCTGATATTTTATCGGAAGCGAGAAAATATCGGCTTGATCTCATTTTGGCGAATCAGTATATCGATCAACTGGATGAAAAAACGCGAGCGGCTCTTTTCGGCAATGTGGGAACTATTGTGTGTTTCCGTGTTGGCCCTACTGACGCTTCATTTCTTGTGAAGGAATTCGAACCGCAATTTACGGAAGTAGATCTAGTCAATTTGAAAAAGTGGGAAGCGTATATTAAATTGATGATAGACGGCATTGCGTCCGATCCTTTTTCGTGCGGCACGATGCCGCCTTTACCGGTGAAAGTAGAAGAGAATAATAAAGAAAAAATTATTGCGTACTCACGCGAGCATTTTGCTACTTCGCGCGTGGCGGTTGAAGAGGCGATTACGAAATGGTCGGAGGAACTTTCAGCACTCGCGAACGCGAAACCGCCTCGCCCGGCAGGAGCGTTTGGTGATACTTTTGCTTCGCCGGCAGGTTCTCCGTTGACAGCAGGACAGAGCGCTTCATCGCCATCGCAATCTTCCGCGCAAGCGTTTTCTGGAGAAGATTCATCTGATGAATCTTCAATGTCGGATCGTTTTAAGACGATATGCAGTTCGTGCGGAAATGATACGTATGTGCCTTTTATTCCCGACGGCGTTCGTCCGGTATATTGTAAAGACTGCAAAAAAGCGTATCTTGCAAAGAAAGCGGCTATACCAAGCGGTGCCGCTCCATCAATGTCGCCGCGACGAGATTTCAGTTCTTTTTCAGCGCCATCCGTGTCAACAGGTGGAACGTTCAGATATAATCAGCGTCCTGCTTCATCGACAGGAGGTTTTCGAAGAACTTCCGCTCCAGCGCCTTCTCGACCGCAAGAAGTATCGTTAAAAGACGCGCTAAACAAACCGCCGTCGACATTCAAACGCAGAACGTAGAAATAGGAGATTAGCTTTTAGGGGATTAGGAGACTAGAAAAAAATTTCAAAAATCAAATAGCAAATAGCAAAAATAGAAATAACGAAAAGAAACGGATAGAAACTGATTGAAATTTGTAGAAGTTAATGGCAACTAATTTCTATTTATTTCGCGAGCGGAGCGAGCGTATTTCTATTAGTTTCTGTATTTTCTTCATTCGTAAATTCGTATAAAATTCGTTATTCGTTGATTTTCGTTGATCTATGAAGCAAAAAGTATTATTTTATGGAGGATTACTTATTGGCGCGGCGATTATCGTCGCTTTGTTGCATAAAATCGATATTGAAGAATTACGTATTCAGATACAGGCGGTTGATGGATATCAATGGCTGGCGATAAACATTATTTTTCTCATTATTTTTCTCTTTCTTGTTTTCAAGGCAAAAATTATATTCGTTGAATTTAAAGAAAAAATTTCTTTTTTTCATCTTTTTCAGGCGCGATTGATGGAATATGCGATCAGTTATATTACGCCGTTCAGTTATGGCGGAGGGGAGCCGTTGCGCATATTGTTTCTTAAAAAGAAAGGAATATCAGTCAAGAAAAGCGTTGCTGGTGTAATTCTTGAACGACTGTCAGAACTCGTGGCGATTATCGTTTCACTTTTTTTTGTGTTCGCGATTATGATTTATGAAGAAGAAAACGCGATTGCGTATATCCTTTTGACGATTATCGCGATTCTTTTCTTCTTCTTTTTTTTATTTTATAATCCGACAAAGATTAAGCCGTTTTTTGATTTTATCGCGCGTTCCGCGTTGTTTTTTGGTTTGGCGATTTCATTCGATTCGCTTTTTAAAAATATCGGCATCATTGAAAACGATGTCAACCATTTTGTGAAAAAAAAGAAATTCGTTTTTGCGATATGTTGCTGTCTTTCATTCGTGCAAACAATGTTTTGGATTAGTCTCGGACCGATGATTTTGGATTTCCTCGGGGAAGAAGTGCGGTTTACAGATTTTTTTCTTATTCGTATGTCTATGGTAGTAGCATCATTCGTGCCGATTCCAATGGCGCTTGGTTCATTTGAATGGGCGACGGTTGCCGCGTCGCAGTCGCTTAATATTACGCAAGAAGCCGCGTTTACCACCGCCGGCATTTTGCGCGCGCTCGATCTTTTGTACACGACCGCCGGATTATTATTGATTATGCGCCACGGACTAAAATTTTCCTTTACGGCAGGAGAGACGGATGATGAAAATGCAAAATTTAAAAATCAAAATATCTCCGATATATCCTCGTTCGTTCGGCACAGATAAAACATTTTTTATCTTGCCTCGCTCACTTCGGATATGAAAAATGACAATTAAAAATTTAAAATTATTCTATTAACGAGTTTCCGCCAGAGGCGGATCCGCCTCTGGCGGAAACGCATTAACGAATTAAATATAATTTCCAATCTTATTTTATTCCTAATCCCCTAACCCCCTCATTTCCTAATCTCCTATTCAATGACTGCAAACGAAATTCGCAAAAAATTTTTAGATTTTTTTAAGGAAAAAGGGCATACGATTATTCCCTCCGCTTCCCTTATTCCTGAAAATGATCCAACGGTGTTGTTTACGACCGCGGGGATGCATCCGTTGGTTCCGTATTTATTGGGCGAACCGCATCCGTCTGGCAAACTTCTTGCGAACGCGCAAAAATGCATTCGCACAACTGATATTGATGAAGTTGGCGACAACAGTCATCTTACTTTTTTTGAAATGCTAGGAAATTGGTCTCTCGGAGATTATTTCAAAAAAGAGACGCTTGGATGGAGTTTTGAGTTTTTGACTTCGCCGCAATGGCTTGGCATTGACGCGAAAAAATTGGCGGTGTCAGTTTTTAAAGGCGATGAAAACGCTCCGCGCGATGACGAATCCGCGGAAGTATGGAAAAAGGTTGGCATATCTCCGGATAAAATCGTCTATCTGCCAAAAGAAAAAAATTGGTGGGGTCCAGCCGGGGAAATAGGTCCGTGCGGTCCGGATACGGAGATATTTCATTGGAGAGGAGTAGGCGATTCTCCTCCAGAATCAAGCAATCCGGAAACAGATGAAGAAAATTGGTTAGAGATATGGAACGATGTTTTTATGCAGTACAATAGAAAAATTAAATATCAAAAATCAAATATCAAAAATGATGCATTTTCTAATAGCGATATACAAGAGGATCTGTATGAATATGAACCACTTGCGCAGAAAAATGTGGATACGGGGATGGGATTGGAACGGATCACAGCTGTTCTGCAAGGAGCCAAAACAGTATATGACACAGAATTATTTAAACCGATATTTGGAAAATTGTTTGAAATAACCGGACGGGATTATTACAAAGAGAATAATGGAGAAAATAAACGCGCGATGAGAATCATCGCGGATCATCTTAAAGCAACGGTTTTTATCATTGGTGACGAGCGCGGCGTGGTACCGTCAAATATCGGACAAGGGTATGTTGCGCGGCGATTGATCCGCAGAGTAATACGCTATATTCATTTATTAAATAAAGAAACAATATCTCTTATACCACTCATTGAATCGGTTATTACAATATACAAAGATGTGTATCCAGAAATTTTAAAAAACAAAGAAAGAATTATCAAAGAAATTTCAATAGAAGAAGAAAAATTTGGCAGAACGTTAAAACAAGGGCTTGTCGAATTGCGAAAATTGGTAGAAGAAAAAGAAGAACTCTCGCCGAAAGATGCGTTCAATCTCTATCAAACATACGGATTTCCGTTGGAGATGATCAATGAAGAGCTAGGAGATCGTGCGCTTTCAATTGATAAAAAAGAATTTGATGAAGAATTTAAAAAACATCAGGAAATATCCCGCGAAGGGGCGGAACAAAAATTTGCCGGCGGACTCGCGGATCATTCAGTTGAATCAATGAGGTATCATACGGCGACGCATTTATTGCATCAGGCGTTGCGATTAACGCTCGGAGAGCATGTGTTTCAAAAAGGAAGCAATATCACGCGCGAACGTTTGAGATTTGATTTTTCGCATTCGAAGAAAATGACGCAGGAAGAAATTAAAAAAGTCGAAGAGATAGTGAATGAACAAATTAAGCGCGCTCTGCCCGTGCATTACGAAATGCTCACCTTTGAAGAAGCGAAAGCGCGAGGAGCGATCGGGCTTTTTGAGGAAAAATATGCGCAGATCGGCGAAAAAATAAAAGTATATTTCATCGGAGAAGAAGGGCTTGTCCCACGAAGCCTTGGCGAAGGGGGAGATTATTTTTCCAAAGAAGTGTGCGGCGGACCGCATATGGAAAATACGCGAGAACTCGGCGCGTTTAAAATTATCAAAGAAGAAGCAGTAAGCGCGGGCGTGAGGAGGATTAAAGCGGTATTAGAATAAATGTAAAATGCAAATATCAAAATGAAAAATTACAGATCAAAATTTAAAAATGAACTAAAGATTAAGCCCAAGCCCGAAATAATAATTTGATATTATAACTCTTTAATTCTTGGGACAGTCCCTGTAAAGAGGCCCCCTATAAACCACGTAAATAAAGGGTACGGGCTCTGAATCCGAACCACTATCAATTGAGCGAAGTGAATGCAGGCAAGATTCAAGGCGCGAGGAGCGAAGCGTATCAAGAGGAAAGATACGCGAGCGACGAGCAACAAAGAAGATTGCCTGAATTCGCTTCGCCCCGAAGGGGAAGTCAAAAAATGAATGCTTTCTGCGTTGCTCCTCCTCACGGTAACGCCCTGCTATTACCGCTTCGTCGCCCGCCTGAATGACGCAGTCGGGCAGGTCGCGCCTTGAAATCATTCATTTTTTGACTTCTCAATCTGATGGGGGTTCGGATTCAGAGCCCTTGAGTCGATTTTTTCAGTTTGTGATGATTTGGACGAATTTTGTTTGAAAATTAAAAATTTTGCATTTTGCATTGTCATATCCGAAGTAAGAGAGGAAAGATAAAAAATGTTTTATCTTGCCGAACGAACGAGGATATATCGGAGATATTTTCCATTTTGATTTTTGCATTTTGAATTTATTATCATGCCCTATACCGTTCAGGTAGATCAATTTTCGGGACCATTTGACGCTCTGCTTAAATTGATTGAGGCGGAAGAATTGGATATTTCAAAAATTTCTCTTGCAAAAATCGCGGATGATTTTATCCGTTATACGGAGCATCCTAGCGATACAACAGAAGAAACGGCTGATTTTCTCGTAATCGCGTGCAAACTTTTTCTTATTAAATCGTTTCTTTTAATTCCGGAATTGCAGGAATCGGAAGAAGAGATATTCCTTGAAGAAAGGTTAAAATTATATAAAGAATTTAGAAACGCAGAGAAACATATAGAAGAATTATTTCAACGAAGGCTTGTGATGGTAAGCCGAGAACGGATTCCCGAATCCATGCGCTATGAAATTCCCGCGACACTTCGTCTTTCCGCGGGCAAGCTTCATAAAGCGTTTATTTCGGCATGGAAAATTTTCGACGCGCGCGCGCAACTACCTAAAAAGACAATCGCAAAAATTATTTCGTTAAAAGATAAAATAGCGCATTTCAAAAGTTTGATTGATCGCGCGCGGCGATTTGTCTTTTCTGAAACGTTGCGCGACAGCACGCGAGAGGAGATTGTGGTCGGATTTCTCGCGATCCTTGAATTAATTCGTTTGAAAGAAGTAAACGTTTCTCAAAAAACACATTTTGAAGAAATTATTGTTAGACCTGTTGCGAAATAAGTTTCTCATTATCTTTCGCCATCTTTTCGGCTCAA
>CAZVCF010000035.1:0-9958 GCA_964626355.1 uncultured Gammaproteobacteria bacterium | reverse complement strand
AATTTTGATTTATTTATTCCTAATCCCCTAAAAGCTAATTTCCTATTTCCAGTCCTATTGTTATTTTTAAAAAAGGTATACACTATAAAAAGTTCATTATAAAAAACAAAGACAGAGATATAAAATGAAAATTTCGTTGTTTGAATGTCTTAGCGCGTGGATCGCTGGGCTTTTTTTTCTGGTAAGCGCGATCGCTTTGATTACGCCATCCGTTCGTTCTGCGGTAAATCAATGGATTGCGAAAGATCGCGTACGGATTTTTGTGATTCCATTAGTGCTTTTAACTGCTTACTCAATTATTGCCGTTAGTAATCATCAATGGGATACCTCTGACTTCATTCGTTACGCATTCTATTATGGTATTGTAGCATCGCTTATTTATTGGCGCGGTCTTTGTACTGCGAAAGCGAATATATTTGATATTATCGTCGTCTGCGCGTTATGGTTGCCGTATGAATTGCGTCAATTCAGCCAGATACCGCTTAAAATAACTATGTATCCCGGCGTGATCGTCGATCATTTTGATTATCCATTCTTAGTGCTCGCAGGAATTATTTATATGACTACCGCGTTTCAGCACTGGCGTCCTTTCGAATTATATCTTTCGTGGAGAGTAACGATAAAAGATTTTTTGTACATCATTGTGATCCTTTTAATCCTTGCGGCAGTTGTTATTCCTATAGGTCTTTCTATTTCGTTTCTTAAGTTCGGCATTGCGACGAGCATTCAGAAAATTCCTTTTCCATTATATATTTTTCCCACGATACTCGGTTTCGCGATTTTTGTCGCGCTTCCGGAAGAATTGCTTTTCCGTGGATATATTTTGAATCTTTTATTAACCCGATTTACTGTGCGAACCAGTATCCTCTTTTCCGCAGCTTTATATACATCAGCGCTTATTTTTGGATTATCACACATTCATAAAGTAGTTTTTAACATCGGATTTCCTAACTGGCCTTATTTTTTCTTTTCAGCGATTGCTGGCATTGCGTATGGATATATTTATTATCAAAGAAAATCACTTACTGCGGCAATTGTACTTCATGCGTTGACCGATGCATTATGGATTTTTTTATTTAGAGGAGCGTAACGATGAAGCGTCTTATTGCAGGAGTTGAAATACTCTTGTTATTTAATTTGATATTATTCCAGATATGGATCGCGCCATATATTTCACCGATTCTTATTGGTATGATTGCCACGGTGATTATCGGAAGTTGGATTGCGCACGGCGATTCGCCTAAAGAATTGGGTCTCTATCCGATACGCGCGCCCGCGATAAAACAAATAGTGTTGATTACCGGATGGCTTGTTGCCGTTATTAGTATCATCGGTTTTATATACAATCCATTATGGTATACAAAAATTTCGATAAGCGAATTTATCAAAGAATTTATGATATACTGCGGTTGGGCGTTTGTTCAGCAAGTCGCGCTCAATAGTTTTGTGGCACATCGATTTTTTCAATTGACGCGCAATCTGACAATAACTATTTTTTTGAGCTCATTTCTCTTCGCGGTTGTTCACGCGCCGAATATCTTTGTTATGGTGATGACGTTCTTAATGGGAATCGCCTGCGTATCTTATTTTATCCGTTTTCGAAGCGTCTATCCGCTCGCGTTCGCGCACGCGGCGATCGCGATGACGGTTGGAGAAATTTTGCCAATCGCATGGCATCATAATCTCATTATTGGTCCAAGATTTTTTTAAATACTATATCCCTCTCCCGCAAAGCGGAGGAGGGATATTTTGTGTGGAGAATCCTTTATCGCCGTATGGTAAAATAATTATTTGCTTCATCGTATTATCTCAATAGTATCTCAACACATACAATAACATCCTTACAAACTGGAGTATGTAAGGATGTTATTTTTGTCATTTTAGAGTTAGAGACTGTAGTTTGACATTTTTATCGGTTGGAATACCCTTGTAGAGGTTTATCCCGCATCTTCCTGTATGGTTTAACACTTCACAAGAAGGATCTCAATAAATTCCCTTCATCTATGCAGTAATCCGCTGGGTATCTTAAGAAGGTGTTGGATTTATTAAAAAAAGCCTGCCTGACGGCAGACAGGGAGAATAGAAGTGAAAAAAATAAAACGATTTGCAGTTGGATTTATTGTTGTAATAAGCATACAAATCATTTGGGGTGTTTGTAGTACATTTCGCACTGGTCCTGATTTTCAGGGATCACCGCCGCGGCAGTACGCAACGCAACAGAACGATTTGCGATTAGACGACACGCACCGAAGGATTGAAACATTTTTTAAGGCATTTTTACCGCGTGGTAGATTTGATTTTTCGAAACCGGTTTCATGGCTCTCGCCGCTTATTTATTCTGTTGAAGGATGGGAAGTATACGAAGATGATGCGGTTATAGAAGGGACGGTATCAAAACTTGAAATAAGTCCAGATAGAGATGTGGTGTTTCATGTGATGCTGTTTCAGGAGTACACATACAAAATGTTTGCTGACGGGAAAACGCGAAAATTGGAATTTGTGCATGTCGAAGTGCCGATTCAAATCCGTCACAATTTTCCGGTATTGTATGACTTGTCCGATGGCGATACGGTATTGGTGCGAGGTTCATTCGTGTATGATCGCGGCAGATCGAGATGGTTTGAAATTCATCCGGCGAGCTGGATAGAGATTGTTGGAAAATAAAATTTCGCGTTTATGGGGGATATTTGTTTCCGCCATACCTGTGCGGAGCACGGATATTTTTTTGCTAAAAAATTCCTCGTGCTCGCGCCAGTCGCGCTCGCAAGTCTCCGCACAAGTATGGCGGAAACAGCGGACGCGTAAGTTTTAAAAAATAGGAATAAAAAGAAAACAAAGGGAAAAATGAGAAAAATTTTGAAAATTGGTTTGTACGCGCTTGTGGTCATCGCTGTAATTATTGTGTTTGTCATCGGCGGAGTCGCGAGTAGGATAGGATGGAATATCTATCAGACTAATAAAGATTTTTTTGATGGCGGTAAAAAGACGCCGATCGTTTGGACAGCACCGGAAGAAAATTCGTTTTACGCCGGTGTTGCGCAGGAAATTATCACGCCGTATAAAGAGTCGTACCTTGCGGGATTTGATCCAAGACGTTCAACCGGAATACATGACGATTTATATGCGAAAGCGCTTATGCTCGAGGATGCAAATGGAATAAAAATTGCAATTGTCACACTTGATCTTCTTGGATTTTTACGCCCGGATGTATTGCAAATCCAGAATGAAATACAACGTCAGGGAATTACTTTTGCGCAAAACGTTCTTATCACTTCAACACATACTCATTCGGCGCCGGATGCGATTGGGTATTTTGGGGATATTGATCCTGAAAAAGGAAAGTTAACAAGCGGCAGAGACGCGAATTATATGCGCTTTGTCGCTCATCAAATCGTAGAGGTTATTGAAGAAGCAAACAATCACCGCGAACCAGTTGATTTATATATGAGCACTGCTGATGCATGTAGTTTGTGCGAGAATACCCGTTTTCCCGAAATTATTGACAATGAAGTTCGCGCGCTTTTTATCGCGTATAAAAGTGGAAGAATCGCGGGTACCATAGTTAATTTTGGATGCCATCCAGAAATACTTGATGAGGGTAACACTCTTATAACAAGCGATTGGCCTGGATGTTTATATAATGAATTAGAGTATCGGTTTGGCGGAAAGACGTTTTTTATCAACGGCGCGTTAGGAGGAATGGTAACGCCATCGCATCAAGGGAGTTATGAATTAGCGCACGCGTTTGGAAACGAATTAGCATTTCGCGTGACAAAGAGTTTTGATAAAAAAATAAAAATAACGGAACCAAAAATTTCGTTCATTCATAAAGAGGTAGCTATTCCACTTGAAAACGAAGATTTTAAATTCGCGATACTTTTGGGAGTTATTCCAAACGCCACTTTACGGAATGACTCTGTTATTACTGAAGTGAATTATCTTCAACTTGGCGAATTAAATATCATTACCGTTCCAGGCGAAATTACTCCGCAGATCGGTTTAGCGATTAAGCAAAAATTACAAGAGCCGAAAATGGTATGGTCGCTTACAAACGACGAGCTCGGTTATATTATTCAACAAGAAGATTGGTCGCATAAGAAATACAAATATGAACGAACAATGTCTCTTGGCGAACAAACAGGACAAAAGATAATGGAAGCAATAGATATTCTTTTACAGCATAAATAATTTAGAAAGCCCCCAGTTTCACTTAAGTGAAACTGGGGGCTTTATCGTATCATTTTTTTATTTTGCCCATTGATTTTCAAGCAGATAATAGAATAACATTAGTTCTAAGATACCTTTTGTTTTTTCAAGCGTGACAAACACGCCGCTCAAAAATTCTTTTTCTTGTCTTTTCTCGTTAATATTTTTCATTCCATTATCGCCGTGTTGCGTTACAATACTATCTTGTAATACGATAACGTATTCCAGATCAGTTCCTTTGCGATCAGTGCCTTTTGTTGAAATATATAAAACATCAGACGCTTCATGTGTGTTAAATAATTCATATTCTACAACGATATATCTATTGAATTTTTTTCGATACACATCTATCTGTTCAGGGGAAGTGATTTGTAGTTGTGGAGTTTTTGTGCCAAGAATATATTCGAGTCCGGCGACGCCAACATATTTATTCACATTCTCCGCTTCCGGATCAAGCCCAAGTTTTTTAAGATCGTTATAATGTGTGACACTGTCTTGAATCTCTTCTGCTTTTTTTAAAAACGCGTGGATTCGTTCTTGATTACTTTCAAAATCTTCAATAACAGTTCCTTTTCTGTCTACATTGGCAACGGAGGTCCGTATAAGTATATTTTTATTTAACGCGCAACTTGAGAGCGCGATCGCGTAGAGAGCGAACGCGATAACGACGACTATTTTTTTCATTTTATTGTCCTTCAAGAAATGTTTATTTTGAAACAACTAATGAAAGCATATATTTTTTGATTGTACTTGTCAAGCGAATATATGTATGGTATAGTCGCAGACGAACTATTTCATAGTTCTTTATAATAAAAAACACCTATAACTATAGGAGAATTGAATGGAATCATGGTTAGATGAATCAAAAATTACCACTTTGCCGCAGGCGTTGTTACGAGCAGTAGATTATAATCCGGATCGCGTGGCAATTGATTATTTTGGAAAAACTATTACGTATCGCGAACTCGCAATGACGGTTATCCAATATTCAAAATTATTTAGTTTTTTTGGCGAAGTACATCAGGAAGATCGCGTAGCGCTTTTGTTGCCCAATATTCCACAATTTATTTTCGGTTATTATGGGAGTCTTTTATCGGGAGCGATAACCGTTCCGATAAATTTTTCTTCGATCGCGAAAGAATTGAAAACAAAACCGGTAAAAGAAATAAAAATCACCGAAGAAATCATTGCGCAGATCGCTGACTCAAGACCAAAAGTGCTTATGATAGCAGATTTTTTTTGGCCAATCATTTCTCAGATTGAAAAACAACTCAAAGATACGATGATTATCGTAGCGGGTCCAGAAGAATACTTACCTTTACCGATCAATAAATTGTATTGGATTAAAGCGATGAAAGAAGGGAAATACGTTCATGTACCACGTAATAATAATATTTTTTCTCTCAAAGAAATTATTCGCAATGAATTTCGTATGCCAATGGGGTTTCGGTATCCAGAGTTGAAAATAAATAATGTCGCGCAGTTTCAATACACGGGCGGAACAACAGGAGTTCCTAAAGGAGCAATGCTCACGCATCGCAATATGATAGTGAATGCTTTGCAATGCAGAGAGCATCTCGGCGATCTTATTGGAGACAATGAAGTAGTACTTGGCACATTGCCTTTTTTCCATTCATACGGATTAACCGTATGCTTGAATATCACTTTGCTTGCGATGAAAGGCACATTAGTTCTTTTGCCTTCATTCACTCCAAAAGAAGCTTTACATCTTATTCAAGAAAAAAAGATTACGGTTTTTCCCGGCGTGAATCGGATGTTCCAGACTATCGCCGATTATCGCGATGTGGGAAAATACGATCTTTCTTCGTTGAAAGTATGCGTCTCCGGAGCAGGACCACTGCACCAAACCGTTAAAGAAAAATTTGAAAAAATGACCGGAGCGGTTCTGGTTGAAGGATACGGATTATCAGAGGCGTCGCCGGTTGTTTCTGTTACTTTGCCAACTGAAAATAGAGTTGGAAGCGCCGGAAGAGCGGTTCCGCAGACAGAAATCGAAATTAGGAATGCTGAAACAGGAGAAGTTCTTGGTCCGAACGAAGACGGTGTTATTATGATTCGCGGTCCGCAAGTGATGGCAGGATATTATCAGAAACAAAATGAAACAGACGCGGTGCTTAAAGACGAATGGCTTTCAACAGGCGATATCGGGCATTTAAGCGAAGACGGATTTTTGTATATCACCGATCGCGAAAAAGATATGATTAAAGTGCTTGGCGAAAATGTGTATCCGCGTGAAATTGAAGAGTATTTATTAAAAAATTCGTTGATAAAAAAATGCGTTGTCGTTGGAGCAAGCGATGTACATAAAGGCGAAGCGCCGATAGTATTCGCAGTCTTAGAGCAAGTTAAAACAATACAGGATATTCAGTTTTATATTGCGACAATACCGAACAAATTGTGGACACCGCGCGAAGCATATGCAGTTACTGAAGAGCAGTTTGGTTCGTGGGAAGATGTACTAGGAAAAGTCAAACGAAGGAAAATCAAACAGTATTACAAAGAAACGTTTGAAAAGAAAAATTAATTCATATGATAGGGTCTCGTTAAAAACGAGACTCTTTTATTTAGTCGTAATTAAATTATCAACCTCGAATCACGAAATTCCTTCTCTCGGCGCGCGTCTTTTTGAACACGGATATTTTCCTGCCTACCGGACAGGCAGGTCTGCTGAAAAATTCCTCGTGCTTGCGCCAGTCGCGCTCGCAATGGTTCAAAAAGACGCGCGCCTCGACGGAATTTCGTGATTCAAGGTTGTTTGACAAAAATAATAGAATAAACTATTCTTTTAATAGTTATATCTATACAACAAGAAAGGAGAATATAAGTTGAAAAAAGGATTTATAACAGCAGTTCTTATACTGCTGACGAAATTTACGAAATTAGCGAAATTGTTTAAGGTATTAAAACTCCTTAAATTTACAAAGCCGATTATTACATTTTTTTCAATGGCATTTTCGGCTCTCGTGTACTCGTTTTTTTTAACTCCATGGTTCGCAGTCGGTTTCACTATAATGCTTTTTGTTCATGAAATGGGACATATTGTTGCGATGCGGATTAAAGGAATGCCAACGCCCGGACCTGTTTTTATTCCAATGCTCGGCGCGGTTATTTTTGCGCCAGAATTCAAATCGAAAAAAGACGAAGCATTTGTCGGTTTCGCCGGCCCTCTCGTCGGCGGGTTAGCCGCAGTCGCATTGTTTGGTCTGTGGGCGATACTTCCACAGAAATCTGAACTATTACTCTTGATTAGTTACACCGCGGTATTTATCAATCTTTTCAATCTTCTGCCTATACGTCCGCTTGATGGAGGAAGAACCACGCAGATTATCGGCGAATGGTTTAAGTATATAGGACTTGCAGTATTACTGCTTTTTTCATTATACATCAGACAACCAATGGTGTTATTGATTTGGATTCTGGTGATTGTCGATATTCCTATGAACGCGTGGCTTAAATGTTGGATAGGAATTATTTGCCAGATCGCGATGATGATTCTTATGTTTTCTGGTTTTAGTGATCAGCACCAGCTTATTGATTTAATGGATATGATAATTGCGACGATGTTTAATGTCAGTATGTACGGAGCGGCGAGAAAGTTTGATATTATTAATGAAATTGAAGAAAATCGACTCGTATCACAACCAGAAGAAAAAATTGAAACGAGTATAAAAATAGTATGGTTTGCGCGATATATAGCGCTTGTTATTCTTTTTATTGTGGTTATGACATTGCAAGCTCACTATCTGCCGCATGCGGCAAAATAATAATTTTTTCGTTTTTTGAATTTTAGAGCCCCTCGTAATGCAGGGGCTCTCTTTTATTTTTCTAACCCCCTAATTTCCTAAAAGCTAATCTCCTATCTATAGGGGCTTGACTTTTTTTTCAAAATATGCTATATTAAGACAATTGATCTTTACAGTTTAATAAAACAATCAAAAGGAGAAGTGATTATATGAAAAAGTATTATAATCTTTTTGGACACGCAGTTGAATTTATTCATTTTTTAGTAATCATTTACTGGGTGAGTGGATTTTTTGTGCCGATCTCTTCGTATCCTTCATATAGAACCGTTCATAGTATTTTCGGCATTACAATGTTTGCGGTACTTGTCATATTTAGTTGCAGATGTCCTTTAAGTCTTATTTCAGGATATCTCTTCAAAATGGCCGATTCGGAATTTAAAAAAAATAGTAAATTTTTTGAACCATTTATTGTTGGGTTCTTAAAAAGAAGGTTCGGATTGATCATTCCTGATCTCATTATCACAATTGTTATAATTATCGGCGTCGCAATTTCAATAATTACCGTATTAAGTTATTATAAACTTACACAATAAAACAAAAGAAAGGATAAAAATGAAAAAATACATCGTAATTTTTTTTGCGATGTTTCTTATACTGTCATGTAGCGAAAGTAAGAAGAATAATCCATCGCCACAACAGAAGAAAGAAACATCTTTCCTTGAACAGGAACCATATGCAATATACGCCTTTAATCTTACAGAAAAGATTGATGAAGCGAAAAAGATGCTCATCGGCGTAAAAGCTGGCTATGAGATGAAAAATGTAAGACTTTGGAAATGGGTACTCAAGAAAGATAAAAAAGGAAAGGCGGTAAAAGATAAAAAAGGAAAAGCGAAGAGAGTAAAATATTATTGGACGAAAAAAGTTTTGAGCGAGTATAATACTTTTCTTGCGATTTGCGATACGCAAACGCAAAAAATACAATTGGTAAAAATTTTTCCTGACGGTGATTCTAAACCAGAAGGATTTAAAGTTACAAAGGAATCCGGGAGGGGTGTTAATAGGGAGCATGAGGTGACATACCCGAAAGGGTATATCGTGCTCGCGCTCAAACGAGTACTCTCAGTCAAAGGACAAGGTTATACGGAGGTTATTTATACTCCATATAGCGAAGAACTCAATACACTAGAATTACGAAAGCAAGGACTTGAATATCTCAAGAACTCGATTGAACAGGCTCAAAAGAAATTAAAAGAACGAAAAGTCTATTCAAAAGCATTCCCGAAGAAGTTTGTCGCAGATATTGTCCCCGTCGATGTCGCGTTGCAGTTAGCAATCATCGAACATGTTGATCCATTTGAGTTTGAGAAAGCGAAAACGGAAGAAGAAATTATCCGATTGGTAAATAAGACACTTGTTTCTATCGGCGCGAATAGAGAATCAGCGTACAAATACGCTGTTTCAAAAGCAGGCGCAAGAGGATTGTTCCAATTTATACCGAACACCTATTCGCGTATTTGGCATCGTTATCCAAAAGCGAAACTGAATCCGCAATTTGTGAAAGGTATGAACGATCATATTAATGCGGCGATGACATCGCTCCTTTTATTTGATTCTGATTTGGCCGTACTTTCTCGTAGCCATAAGCAATCTATTTCAGAGGATTCTCAAGCGCTCGGTATGTATCTTGCCGCGGCGTATAATGGCGGCGCATCGCGCGCGCGTAATGCAATCAATAAGCACGGCACAAATTGGACAGAAAATGTATTAAAAGAAACGGTCACGTATATTGATAAATTTGTTGCGGTTTCAAAATATCAAATCAATAACTAAAAAAGAGAGCCCTGTAGCGACCCTACAGGGCTTGATTTTATTATATAAATTCGCTCTTGACAAAAAATGCGAAATATGGTATATTACTATCATAGTTAATGTTCTTTACAATCTAAATTGTTCATTCGATATAACGTGCAGCGATACTATGCAAC
>CAZVCF010000034.1:0-10273 GCA_964626355.1 uncultured Gammaproteobacteria bacterium | reverse complement strand
TGAGGTTCAGCCGAAGCAAACCTGTCGGACTTCGCGAAGTTGTTTCTGCTGTTTGTGAAACAAGATTCCTCGCTACGCTCGGAACAAGCTCCGCAATCTCTATAGTCCATCTACGAGATTGCCACGCCCTTTCATGGCTCGCAATGATAAGAAACGCGCATTTCGTAATTCAAAGTGAATAATTAATTTTTTATTGTGTTCCTAACCCCCTCATTTCCTAAAACCTAATTTCCTATTTGATATATGGCCATTGAAACTCCGCAATCTATCAAACGAGAAGACGCTGAAGAAAGACATATTATCGCGTCGGAAATGAAAAAAACGCGCGCAAAAAAAGGCACGCTTAAAGAACGCGCGCTCGAAACTGCGCTCGCGGTTTTGGTTGGCGCGGGAATTAGCGCGCCGTTAAAAAGCGCGGCGCAGGAAATTCCTGAAAAAAATTCTGTTGCAGTTTCTGAAAAATTTGGTAAAGGAAAATCGGATACTATTTTTGAGGAAGATGTGCGGCGCATACAACAAGATTTTAATTTTTTGAATAATATAGAAAAAACAGAATCTTTATTGCAAGAATTGCGCGATGAGAACATTGCGGTTGTATTCGAGGAAAAAACAGGCGTGTTAATTTCTCAACTAGGCGTTGCGTTAGCAAATCAAAAGATTCTTGAAAGATTTCTTGTGGCGATGCAAGAGCCAGGTGTCTTAACATTTGAAACTCGGTTGAGCGAGGAATTGGCAAGAAAAAAAATTGATGCATTCGATCGAAGAAGTGTATATGAATTTTTGCAATTGCGCCTGCCGTCTTTAGAATTTGTGAAACGGATAAGCCCTGCCATACGAAAAGTGGCGATTCCCCATGCTTTCACTCTCCCGCGCTATTATATATGTTTTTCCGCGCATCATGATACGGTCAAAAAAGAGATCGCGTTACAAATCACTTCGTATGACGCGCAGAGTGGCTCTTTGGGAATCACGCATAATCCCATTGTCGTTTCCACAGAAGATCCGCCAGACAAAAAAGATATTATACGAAATATGGCTAAAATTATTATTGATATGAATACGGCAATTTCAAAAAAAATCGATATATCTTCTGAAAAAAAATCGTCGTTGCCGCGCGTTGAGGAGAAAGAACCGAAAGAGGGTTATTGTATTGCGCAAAGTGGAATTCCTTTTACTGAAAAAGAAAAAGTAATTTTACAAGAGATAGAAGATGACGCCTATTACATAAATATTTCTTTTATGATTAATCATAAACAGGAATCATTGAAGATAAAACCTTCGCAACTTGCTTTATTAGGGAAAATAAGATGTTCTTCTATCGAAATGATATATCTTACCTTCGAGAGAGAATACGGTGGGAATGAATATAAAAGCGCGTGGCATCTATACGATCTATTGCGTAAGTGCGAGAGCGATCGCGGAGGCGATATTAATGATGCGCTTAATAAAAAAGAGTTATGGACGATCGATTTGCGCGTTAATCAGGATGTTGTTGTTCGTATAGGTTCTGTTGACAGAAATAGACTTGGAAGAGTATCGTATGAAACGAAGGGAGCTTATCATTATTATGAGTTTTATGATACTGATTCGGATAGTGCGTTTTCTGCGTATCGCGATCCGGAAAGATTCGCGCACGGTGTTTCATCTATAGAAAAAGATTTTGGATTTGTTCCGGGAGAGCGAATTAAACGTATTATTGTTGATCGCTTACAACCATATAGCGGCGGATGGTTTTTTTCGGAAGCGGATACAGTAGCTGTGGGGGCTGATAAAATGCTTTTGAACGAAAAAAGCGATGAGGAAAATACCGGAAGGCATGAAGCGATTCACGCGCTTTCATACGCGTTCCGTGTATTCAGAATACCTCCTTTGTTTTTGTCTAAAGTGTGGACAGATGATTTGAGAGAAAAATATAGAGCCCAGACAGACTATCGAGGATATTTTTTATATCTCGAACAAATGCACAGAGGATTTTTAAATCAATTAGCGGAAGGAGAACTGAATAGATATAATCCAAAAATTAATTTGCGATCCGGACACCCAACAGATAATGAAGAAGAATTTTTTGCATCACTGGTCAATTCGTTATATGTACAACAACCAGAAAAAGTTTTCAGAGAAAAAGATGTTATTTTTTTGAAGTTATATGAAGAAGCATTACTGAAGACTATTGAACGGTTTCGTTCAATCCCGAAATTGCAACACGCGCCGGTGATGGAAAAATTAAAGATGAGACAATTATTGGTCCAAAGAATTATCAAAGAGAAAGGAGCAGAGGAGAAAAGAAAATTTCTCACAAAATAGAGAAAAAAGAACAAAGTATTGACAACGATCATAAAATATTCTATTCTTAAAATAGTTTTTACATAAAATAAAAAAGGAGATATATAAAATGAGTAATGAAAATAGAGAAGAAGTTGTTGAAAAGCGGATGTGCGCCGCAGTGCAAATAGCGAAAAGAATATGGGAATCGGAAGTTTGCGAACCCCGCTACGAGAATCCGTCGAGCACCGGAAAAACTTGCGTTGCAATGCTCGCATGCGAAATTTTTCGCCATCTTGATCCAGTTCCCCGCATCCCTCATAAAAATAATAATGAAGAAATGAGCGCGAACGATTATATCCGATATAGTGATATAAAAGATAATTATAATGATGAAGAAAATGAAGGAAGTTTTCAATCTGAAAAAGATGAATAATAAATATAGAGGAAAAGTGGTATCAAAATGTTTTAATCGAATGTATTTAGAACAACGAGTACAGCGCGTTGCAAAACAAACGCGCATTAAACCGAAAGCATGGAATGAATTCGAGACGTATCTTGCGGATTTGAAAAAACACAACGCGCGGATGTATCTGCATTGCCTCCGTGTTGGCATCTACGCGCATGGATTGGCGAAATACGAAAAAACGCTCGATGTGAAATTTCCGTTTTTCGGCGGATGCGGACACGATTACGGCAAGTGTGATATTTCAAACATATTATTGGATTCAAAGCATCTCACAAAACAAGGGTATACTGAAATTAGAGCGCACAGCGTGATCGGTTTTCGCAAATTAAAAAAGCATTTTTTGTTTACTGCTTTCATCGCCGGTTTGCATCATAAGTATCAACAACATGGTTACGGAATAGACATTAAAAAATCATCGCCATTTCATCTGCGGAAAAAGAGTATTCAAAAAATAGAAAAAACCGCCCGTCTCGTGATGATCTGCGATTTTTTTGACGCGTTAACCACAAGAAAAAATAATAAGGGTTTCATCAAAAATACAGATGACAAAAAAGAACAGCGCGCGGTGATGCAAAAATATTTTCCAGACTCCGAACTACGGATCAACTGGTTAATCAAACAGAGAATTAAATAGAGACGTCCGCCCCGCTTTGCGGGACGGACGTTCATTGTATTGAATTGTAAGAATTGACAAAATCGCGGCGTGATGTTATTCTATAAACAGTTATTTAAGAGTGTAAAGTATACGCTCTTAAATGTTTACAATCAAACTTTTTTAAAAGGAGAAATAAGTAATGGACGAACCTGAAGAACGGCCGACACGACCGCAAAGAAATCAGCCACCACAATTTGTAAAATTATTGACATGGCTATTGATATTCGCAGTGTTTCTTATACTCGCGAGCGAATTTTTTTTTGGATCAAAACAAAAACAGCATCCGACAAGAATGGTTACGATTTCAGATGTCGCGCGGAAAATTGAAAAAGGCGAAATCACGCGCATTACAGCGAAAGGGACTGATCTTTCTGCGAAAAGCGTCAACGATACTACCTATAACGCTGTTATAAAAGAATATTCTGAATTAACAACTGTTCTAAAAGATTTGGGTGTAAGCGAAAACGCGCTTAAAAAAGTTGATCTACAATTTGTCAGTTCGAGCGGTTTATGGAGTTTTATTGGGCAATGGTTTTTTTGGATTATTTTACTTCTTTTAATTTTTTTGCCGTTACGAGGACGTTCCGGTGGTGGCGGATTTTTTAATCCATTAGGACTCGCTGGCAGAGGCAATTTAAGACAAGCTGTAGTAGCCGAGAAACCGGTTACTTTTAATGATGTTGCCGGTTTATATGAAGCGAAAGAGGAATTACAAGAAATCGTTGATTTTTTAAGAAATCCGTCTCGGTTTGCGAAAACCGGAGCGCGTATGCCAAAAGGCGCACTGTTGATCGGTCGTCCTGGATCAGGAAAGACCTTATTGGCGCGCGCGGTTGCCGGAGAAGCGAATGTGCCCTTTTATTATGTTTCAGGTTCTGATTTTGTGGAGATGTTTGTCGGACTTGGCGCAAGCCGCGTTCGCGATCATTTTCAGCGGGCAAAGAAAACAGCTCCAGCGATTCTTTTTATTGATGAAATAGACGCGGTCGGACGGCATCGAGGTTCAGGATTAGGCGCGGGACACGACGAACGCGAACAAACATTGAATCAGATTCTTGTAGAGATGGACGGATTCGAACAAGGAGCTCCGCTGGTCGTGATTGCGGCAACGAATCGTCCTGATATTTTGGATCCGGCGCTGATTCGCCCCGGACGATTTGATCGTCAGATTATTCTTGACAATCCCGATGTTGCGATGCGGCAGGCAGTTTTGGAAGTGCACGCGCGTGATAAACCGTTTGCCGAAGGAACCAATTTTCGTCTTATTGCTGAACGCACGCCCGGAATGTCCGGAGCTGATTTGGAAAATGTGATTAATGAAGCGGCATTGCTTGCGGCGCGGCGCGGAAACGAAGTTATTGGACAACAAGATTTGGTGAACGCGGTTGAAAAAGTTATGCTCGGTCCGGAACGGAAACATCGCGTTATTACTGATAAGGAAAAACATATTACCGCGTATCATGAAGCAGGCCATGCGGTAGTGGCATTTTATTCAGAAGAATCTGATCCAGTACATAAGATCTCTATTATATCGCGCGGTCTTACTGGAGGATATACTTTAAAAGTTCCTTCCGAAGACAGACACTTATACACAAGACGGCAATTATTTTCACAGCTTGTTGTCTCGTTAGGCGGACGAACTGCCGAGATACAGCGTTTTGGAGAGATGTCAACCGGCGCGAGCAATGATTTAGAGAAAGCATCCGAACTCGCGCGCGCGATGGTCACGGAATATGGTATGTCTGATACGATAGGTCCAATCACTTTTGGCAAGCGAGATGAAATGGTATTTCTTGGCCGCGAAATATCAACGCCGAAAGAATATTCTGAAGCAACCGCGCAGTTAATTGACTCCGAAGTTAAGAAGTTCGTTGATAACGCGCAAAAGGAAGCTCATGACATTTTGGCGAAGCACAGAGATAAATTCATATTGATTGCGAAAACGCTTCTTGAAAAAGAAACAATCGAAAAAGATGAATTTGAAGCATTGATGAAAGCGTAATTTAAAAATAAGCCCCTATGAATAGGAGATTAGCTTTTAGGAGATTAGGGGATTAGAGAAATAAATATAGCCCTCCCGCTTAAGCGGGAGGGCTATCCTTTTTACCATTGATTCCATTGTGTTTATAGGCTATTGACATTTTTTATGGATAGTGCATTATTGTTTACAGTGCATTAAAATTAAAAAAAATTACAGAAAATAAGGAATCAAAGAAAGGAAAATATGTTATGAATGTCTTCGGCTACACGACGCGTAAAGCGTTGGAAAATGGCTATGATCCTGAAAAAAACGAAGAAAGAACACAGTATTCAGAGAGTGATAACAATAATCATCAGCCAATAAGAAGAGGAATCATAGTTCTGATAATAGGTATTCTCGGCGTATTGTTCGCCGCTTTTATCACTATCCAGTTTTTCAAGATTACATTCCCGCCATACGGCGTGAAAAAAGTCACCATGTATTCGTTCAAAGAAAATAATTTTTTGGCGAAACAAGATACCTTTTTGGTAAACGCGACCGATAAGAATAAAACGATTTATTTTTTCCACACACGTGCGGTTGATCAGAATACCGCCAAGATGTTTGTGATGAAAAAAGTTTATACGTATGCGCAGTCCATCGGGCAGGTACTTGAGAACGATATTATTTTCATTGTATCATTTCCATCCGCAACGATTTCAAGTAAAGATACTTTAGAACTTTTTACGAAAATTCGGGCGTTCGCATTGTTGGCGCTTCAACAAGCTTCAAATGAAATCGGATCGGATTTCTATAGTATTACTGTGCGTCAAGTAGAGGACCGCATTTCCTACTCGGAATTATTTGAGCGATATCTTAATGCAAAAGATATCCGTTCGAAAGATCGCGATTTAAACGATATATATTTTTCAGATGTCTCTATCGGCAAAATCAATTACAACGGAAAATCGCGCGAAGAAACAATGGGAATTATTTTGGAAATAAAAAAATTATTAATCCAAATAAAAATGTTAGATAATTTTAATGATCCAAAAAGCAAAAGCATAAAAGACAGTTTGGTGTCAGTATTACATCAAGCAGTCTTATAAGAATAGGAAATTAGCTTTTAGGGGGTTAGGAGATTAGGAAGAGAGGGAAATAAGAATAGGAAATTAGCTTTTTCCGCCGAAGGCGGATCCGCCTCCCGCCAAAGGCGGGTCGCCTCTGGCGACTGGCGGAAGGAAATTAGGGGGTTGGGAAAGCAAGTTAAAAAAGCAAGCAAGAATAAATTATAGAAAGGAGGTATAGTATGATATACATACGATCGCCAATTGAAATAGGAAGTTAGCTTTTAGGAAATGAGGAGATTAGAAAAGCAGGAATAAATTATAGAAGTGAAGAATGGAAATATAAAAAGTTGACACAGTGTACCGTGTTTGTTTAAAAGAATAAAGGATAGTAATCCTGTGTTATCAACGCTTGCTCGGAAATGAAATAGTCATTTCATTTCTCTCGCTCGCGATTGATAATAAAAAAGTAAAAATCATACATAACCCTATAAGGAAAAATAAATAATGAATTACAATCAAGCACGCGACGGAAATCAAGATGAAAATCAAGAAAGAACAAGAATCGTTTCTGTCGTGCTCTGGTCAGTCTTTTCATTGCTATTGCTCATTAACGGATGCTATATGTTTTCTTACAATTCGAGCGATGAGATCACGATGAAACAGGCGTTTTGGACTGGCAAACTGACTCCCTATTACACGAACCAAATCATACCACAACTCTTTGGAGATTTGTGGAGAGTGAAAAAAGAAACATCGGTTAAGTTCTCAAATAATGAAGAAGGAAAAGAGCAAAATGTGACTACGAAAGCGATACTCGTTCGTTTTAATGACGGCGGTATGGCATATATGGAAGGATCGTCACGTTTTAGATTTCCAGCTGATAATAGGATATTTAATGTTTTTAGGTTTTTTCCAACACAAGACGAAGTGACAAAAGAGTTGTTAATTCCTGGTAGCCGCGAAATTTGTACGGCAACCGCCTCGTTGATGAGCACTGAAGAATCATACACCACCAAGCGATCGATGATTGCGGATTGGTCATTTGATCAGTCGCGAAGCGGCGTCTATTTCACAGAGATAAAATACGCAAAAACAGTAGATGAATTCGGACAAGAAAAAACCGCGCCAGTGTATATGATTAAAACAGATCCTGAAACGAAAGAGATACTACGGAAGAAGCCGATTTTTGGACAGTTTGGGTTGCTAACAACACTTTTCACTATCACGAAGATAAAATATTTAGGGGAAATAGATACCCAAATAAATGATAAAATGAAATACAAACAGGATTTACAGATCACGAATCAAACGATCCAAACGAATGAACAGTATTTAAATGAATTTGAAGCAACCGGCATCAAAAACGTAACGGTTGAAGAAATGGCTCGTCGTAAAGACCTTGAACAAGTTGTTCAAGAAAAATACGGCTGGCGAGAAGCGCAGTTGCTGAAAGTGCGGACCGATTCAATTAATACCATTAATTTACTCCAGGCGACAAAATATGAAACAGATGCGGCAATAAAAGAAGCCGAAGGAGAAGCCTCGCGCAGACGAAGCGAATTGAAAGGTGATAACGCATTAAATAAACGCATTGATGTTTATAATGAAATACTTTCAGCGTATTGTGAAGCGATTGCCGGAAGATCCGAGAATGCTCCTGAAATTGCGAGCGGATGGGATCCTCTCTATTTTGTCAATCTATTAAATTCGATTGACGCGCAGTTACGGAAAGATTTAGGGCTTGATTTTAATTTTTCTAAGATAAAAGTTTCGCAGGGAAGCGTCCCGGTTTCAACTGATGCATCGCCAGCGACAGGACAAAAGGAATAATAAATATGATTACCGCAATACGAGAACTATTGGGAAGCAAACGCAATGTTATTTTAGCGACAATCGTTTTTGCCTATCTCTTATGGCTTGTGGTGTATAATACGATCGTTGCAAAAAATGATCAAATGCATTTCCTTATTGAGGAACATGTTACCGGAGGACTGAGTGTTCATAAAGATCCAGGGAATTTTTTTAAGTGGTTCAATTCCATACATAGATGGGAATGGGCAAATGCAATCTGGTTTTCAGAATACGATAACGAAGGATCAGGTAACGATGAAAGTATTGGTATACGATATCTTGATGGCGCTTTAGGCAATATCTCAGGCATTATGATATATGCCTTCGATTACAATACTCCTGATTCTGTATTGAAAGCCCTTCAAGGAGACCTTAAGAATCAAGATAACTTCGAGGATCGGATTATACGACAAAAACTGTTTGATGTTGTTCCACTTGCCGCCGCCCTTATGACTTCCGATGAGTCATATACGACCAGGAAGAAAGAATTCGGCTTTATGGCGCTTGATCAACTCCAGGACGGTAAATATAAAACGTATGTAAAACGAGACACCGTAATTGATTTTACGGGAGAAAAGCTCGTTACCGATGCTCAAAAGGTGTTGACCGAGAAAAAAACAGTGACGATAAATGGAAAGAAAGATATAATAGAAACTCCGCTCCGTGTCGAAGATAAGACATTGCGAGAAATGAACGTTTCTATTCCAGTTTTTAGTCTTTATGAACCGTCGTATGTGAAAGATGTCGCGGAGCGTATTGAAAAAAAACGTTCTGAAGCAATGAAAAAGGTCGTTTCCATCGCAAAAACAAAGCTTGAGAATCGAGAAAATTACCTTGAAACAGTTAAAGGCAAGGTAGAAATTATTAAGAAAAAATACGAGCAGATGGCGATTAACAAAAAGCAGATTCTCGCGGCGCAGACAACATTAGATACCGTACGAGTTATTTCTGAAACAAACCGCGACGTGATGCGCATTAAGAAAGTAATCGCTGGAATGAAAAAAAATATAGAGGAGTTGAAGGGCACGAAAGAATATAGAGTGCGTCAACTAAAAGTATACGCAGATAATCAGCTTGAAGCATATCTTGGCGCGTATAAAGAAGCTCAATTGACAAAAGCAAGCGCTTTTAAGAACGCAAAACAGATTATGCCAACCACTCTGTTAGGTTCAAATAATAGCCATACATCAAGCGGTCAAAATCAGACTGCGTGGGACATGATGCTGTTGAATCAAGCGAAACAATTAGTTACTAATAAAGAAAAATAAAAATAATGAAGGCGGATTATATATTTGTAGTCCGCCTTTTATATAAGAAAGGAGTATACGATAAATGACAGAAAATACAGAGTTTAGCCCGAGGGAATACGTTAAAAAAAGAAAACAGTATCGTTTATTTGGCGGCATCGCGACGATATTCGCATTCGTGAATTTGCTTGATTCGGGAACGCCGTTTCCTATTCCGTTTGTCGGATGGGTTTCGGTGTATGTGAGTATTTTTATTTTTGCATTTTCTATTCCCGTGTTAGTGTATGGATTATTGCCGCCAAGCGCGAAAATTATTGCTGAAATCGCGCGGATGAATAACGGGTATGTGCTCGCTTCATTTCTCGTGTATTATCTTGATATCAAAACAAAAACAGCAGAGCGAGTGATGTATAAACTTTTTTCACAAGGATATTTAGATATTGTGAATCGTGTTTATAATGATACGCCGATTTCTCAATGGGTGTGCGTGTTCATCGGCGTGACGCATGAACAAACGCGGCCGCGGAACACTCCTGCGTCTCAACTTGATCTAAGCGACTATACAAGTGAGAGACGAGAATGGACAGTGGAAGAAATTAACAATTTGCTTCACGGCGGAGATTTACATATTCCGACGGATGATGAAAAAAAACCATAAGATGAAAGTATTGTTCTAAAAATAAGCCCTGACCATCGCAATGCGGAGGTCGGGGCTTCCTTATGCAAAAATCAAAAATTCGAAACATCGATTTTATAAAT
>CAZVCF010000033.1:5224-10872 GCA_964626355.1 uncultured Gammaproteobacteria bacterium | reverse complement strand
TATCTTTCCGAACGAACGAGGATATATCGGAGATATTTTGATTTTTGCATTTTGAATTTTGAATTTATAGTTTCCTAATCCCCTTCCGCCAGAGTGCGGATCCGCCTTCGTGCGGGAAAAGCTAATTTTCTATCTTTTATTTATTCCTAATTTCCTAAAAAGCTAATCTCCTATTTTTATGAATGTAGACATTGCAAAAATATTCAATGCGATTGCTGATATTTTAGAAATTAAGAATGTGAATAAATTTCGCGTTATCGCGTATCGCCGAGCGGCGCAGAACCTTGAATCGCTTCCAAAAGACGTATCGGAATTGTATCACGCGGATGAAGACGCGCTTGATAAAATACCGGGCATCGGCGAATCGCTTGCTGAAAAAATAAAAGAATATATCAAAACACAATCAATCAAAGAATACGAACAATTAAAAAAAAGTATTCCTGAAGGCGTTGCGGAATTAATGGAATTAGAAGGTGTTGGACCTAAAAAAGCCGCGCTCTTTTATAAAAAATTTAAAGTTAAAAATATAAAAGATTTGCGCGCGCTGATTCAATCAAAAAAACTACGTGATACTGAAGGCTTCGGCGAAAAGACGGAAGAGAATTTAAAAAGCGCGATTACTCATTTTCATGAATATCAAAAACGAATACCTCTTGGCGCCATTTATCCGTTCGCAAAAAGTTGGCTTGAACAATTGCGGAAATCAGCGCATATCTCTAACGCGGAAATATGCGGCAGTTTTAGACGCCGCAAGGAAACAATAGGCGATTTGGATTTTCTGATAACTGCGCGTGATGCGGAAAAGGGGATAGAGGATTTTTTAAAAATCGTTCCTGTCAAAATAATAAAGGGGCGCGGCGCGACAAAAGTGAACGGCGTTTTAGAAAACAACCTATCGTTTGATTTGCGCGTTATAGAATCGAACAGTTTTGGCGCGGCATTGCATTATTTCACCGGCTCAAAAGCGCACAATGTCAAAATACGGACGATTGCGCAGGAAAGAGGATTGAAAATCAGCGAATACGGCGTTTTTAAAATCCGCGGCAAAAAAGAAATTCGTATCGGTGGAAAGATCGAAAAAAAAATTTTTTCCGCAATCGGTTTACCCTATATTCCTCCTGAACTGCGCGAAGACACAGGTGAAGTAGAGTCTGGTTTCAAGAAAAAATTACCGCTTATTCTTGAGCTCTCCGATGTGCGCGGCGATTTGCAAATGCACACGACATGGTCAGACGGAACGAATAGTATGGAAGAAATGGCGCGCGCGGCGCAGAGAATAGGTTATCACTATATTTGTTTTACCGATCATTCTCCAACGCTTGGCATTACCGGCGGGCTTACGCCCGATCGTCTCAAAAAATATATTTTCGCGATAGAAAAATTAAATAAAAAAAATCTTGGCATTCATATTTTTAAAGGAATGGAAGTTGATATTCGCCAAAACGGAACGCTTGATACATCTGACGACTTATTGAAACTCCTTGATATTGTTCTTATTTCAGTGCATACGGCGTTCAAAATGCCAAAGGACGCGATGACCGCGCGCATCATCAAAGCGCTTAAAAATCCGTACGCGAAAATTTTAGCGCATCCGACCGGACGACTCATCAATCGCCGCGAACCATATGCGGTTGATATGGGCGCGGTACTGCGCGCCGCGAAAGAAATGAATAAAATTTTAGAAATCAACGCTTCATGGCAGAGGCTTGATCTAAATGATATATACGCTCGGCAAGCAAAGGAAATCGGCTGTACGCTTTCGTTGGGAAGCGACGCGCATAGTGTTGAACAATTATCAACGATGCAATTCGGCGTTTTCACCGCGCGCCGCGGATGGATTGAATCAAAAAATATCGTCAACACACTGCCGTTGGAACAGTTCAAAACGAAGATGAGAATTAAAAGATAAATATTTAAGGTATAGCAACTATAGGGATAAATAACTAACAGTGAATAGCGAAAATTATAAGTAGTTGGCAGTGAAAATCACAAATTACAAATTCCAAATTACAAACAAATTCTAATAACCGAAATTCAAAATTCAAAACAATCGTTTTTGTCATTTGAATTTAGAATTTTGAATTTGTTTGTGATTTGGTGCTTGGGATTTGTGATTTATGAAACTGGTGCTTGTAATTTGGAATTTGTAAAAATTAGGGGTTTACTTTTTATCAGTAAATCCTATACTGTTTGTATAGTTCTTCACAAATAACGCAAAAGGAGAAGAATGGGCGCAATTATTGATAAAGATCGCCAGCGATATCTTGATATCGTCAAAGGCAGAGCGAAAAAAGATGTCGGAAAATTCATTGAACATATTATTGATTTCGTGCCAAAAAAAGGCGAAGGAATTCTAAAAGTCCCGTATCCAATCATCAATCTGCCTCGTTTTAAATATGGCGATGTATTTGGAGAAGACGAAGGAGAAGGCGAAGGAGACGGGCGGGGAAAAGGAGATAAAAAAGCTGGTCAAGAACCAGGACGGCCGATGACGGTTGATATCGAATTCGACGAAAAAGAAATTCTGCAAATGCTTGAAGCGGAATTGCCGCGCATCAAACCAAAAGGCACGAAAAAAATCATTTCCGATGAATATAAATTTTCAGCAGTAAGCAAAGTGGGTCCTCGCTCACGCGTTCATAAACTAAGAAGTTTTTTGAATGCGTTCAAACGAGCTATGACTCAGCCAGATTTTGATCCGGAACATCCTTTAATCGTTCCGGTGAAACGCGAATGGCGTTATAAATCATACGATGTCACACACAAAGAACAGAATAACGCGGTGATTATTTTTGGCCGCGATGTGTCAGGCAGCATGGGAGAGGAAGAGAACAATCTCGTTCGTTTCATTTGCTGGTGCGCCGAGACGTGGCTCAAACATAATTATACCGGACTGGAAACCGCCTACATTATTCATGACACGGAAGCGCAGAGACTCGCGACACTTGATGAATTTCTTGAAACTGAACGCGGTGGAGGTACCACCATTTCAAGTTGCTTTAAACTCGCGTATGATATCATCGCAACTGATTTTCCTCCTGAATTATGGAATATCTATCTTATGTACTTTTCTGACGGTTTTAATTGGGGAAAAGATGATGATCTCTGTATAAAAATTTTAAGAGAAAATTTTTTGCCGGCGATCAATCAATTCTGCTATGGCGAGATTGACACCTACCGTTCATGGTGGGGTAGCATGCCGAAAGAATCAAAAGAATTGTTTTCTGAACCGGGGCGGTTCGGACGAAAATTGGCGGAAAATTTTAAAGGACAGGCGCAACGAATGGTTGTGTGGCATGCGTTAAAAAACAAAGGTGACGCATGGAAAGCGTTTAAAAAATTCTACGGCAAAGGAAATTAAAAAACATCCGTCCCCCTCCTTGCATTGAATCGTATATTTATAAAACAATATAAGACTAATACTGTCTGCGTAAAATGCTCGATAGGACGCAAGCCGCAAGAAGGGGGCGGATACCAACAAAAGGAGGTGTTGCATGAGTAAAAAATTTCCAACAGAGCTTAAGGAGCAAAAATACCGCATCGAACGCAAAGCGCGGCGCGCGGGGCTTGATTTTTTTAAAGTAATATTTGAACTGGTTGATTTTGACACAATGAACGAAGTAGCCGCCTATAACGGTTTCCCAAACCATTGGAATTATTTCCTCTACGCGCAAGAATATGAGATGCTTCGAAAACAACGCCGTTATGGATTGCAAACTATCTATGAATTAGTTATTAACACCGACCCTGCGTACGCATACCTGCTTATGAATAATAAACTAGTTGAGCAAAAAACGGTTATGATCCATGTAAACGGACACGTTGATTTCTTTAAAAATAATGTTTGGTTCTCTGAAACGAATCGAAAAATGTTTTCTGAAATGAGCGTTTATTCGCACAGTATCGCGCAGATCAAAGAAGAAGTCGGTGAAGAAAAAGTAGAAGATTTTATTATGCATTGCGATTCTATCAAAAATCTTATTGATCACTATGCTTCGCTTATCGTCCGAGAACGAAGAGAAGAAATCAATCTATTGGACGATAAAAAAATACCGACCAAACAAATTGAAAAAATACAAATTCCGCGTGGGAAAGGATATCTTGATAAATATATTAATCCTCCTGAATGGATTAAGGAGCAGGAAGAACAATTAAAAAAAGATATTGAGGAAAAGCGAGAAATCGAACTCGGCAGAATGACTCCACCTGAACCGACAAGAGATATTCTCTCATTCCTCATGCGTTATGCGCCGCTTGAAAATTGGCAACGCCGCATTTTAGAAATTGTGCGAGACGAGCAACTCTATTTCGCGCCACAGGCGATGACAAAGATTATGAACGAAGGATGGGCCTCCTTTTGGCATAATAAAATTGCATTAGAAATGGGTGGCATCACCGACGCCGAGGTTGTGCAATTCGCCGATCATAACGCAGGTGTTCTGTTTATGAGCCCGCAACATCTCAATCCTTATAAAATCGGTTTCACGATTTTTAAAGATATTGAATATCGATGGAATACCGGCCGACATGGCGCTCTATGGACTGAATGCGCTTTCCAAAAAGTGATTGATCGATGGGACGATTTTGTCGCGTTTAACAATATGTATCACGTTGCTCGGGGAAATCCAACAGTATATGAAAAAGAATGGCATGAATATTGTTTCTTCAAAAAAGCGATCCAAAACGGCCTTTTCGGTTTTCCCGAAGATTATTATCTTCCTGAGCGGACGCTCGAATTATGGAACGCGTATCTTCATAATGCCATTTTCTCAAAAAAATTTGACGAAGAATTAAAACAACTTCACACCGAAGGACTTCTCTATACGCAAAAAATAGAAAAAAATTCTAATAATACAGCACGTAGTAAACGAGTCGAATTACAATTATCGTTGATTAACGAAGACATACATGACGTCAATATCCAACGAAAATTATTGCGCATCCTGCGAACGATAAAAGAAAAATTCTCTCTTGTTGCTTTAAGCAAACACAAAGAACTATTGCGCGAACTGAAAAAATTTCCCTATCTTCATAAAGAATACCAATTCAATAGATTTAAAGATTTTATCCCGCAGGAATTTATAGAGTACGCGATCCATTGCAATGCGGAAATACCGATCGGGATCGGGAAAGAAAAAATTTTTGAAATTCGCAGAGATTATAATGACGTGATATTTATTCATGAATTCTTTACAAAACATATTCTTGAATCAATATATGGCGAACTACTATCGGAAAACGATTTTATGGTGTTCAAAAAACGTTTTGTATTTAATTTAACGAATAGCGGACAGCCAGTTATTACACTCGATGACGCAAATTTTGCTGAATCAGGACATTTGTATCTTGCCTATCATAGCGAAGGGGTTAATCTTGATCAGCGCTATATCGAAGATACGATGCGTGTTCTGTACGATTTGTGGCAAAAAGATATTTATCTTGAAGCGCCTTTTTACGATTTTTCTGATGCACGGGAATATGAAGAATATAAAAAACTTGGCTATAGCGATGAAGATCTTAAAGGCTCGGGAATCGAAAAACCAACTGAATTGCTCGGGGACTTACTTTTATATTATTTTGACGGAAAAAAAATAACGAATGAGACTATAGAAAAAGATATTGCTATCCCGCATCCATTCTATACATAA
>CAZVCF010000033.1:0-5124 GCA_964626355.1 uncultured Gammaproteobacteria bacterium | reverse complement strand
TAATAGTAAAATTAGTTATTCACTATTTGTTTTCCTAATATCCTAATCCCCTAGAAAGCTAACTTCCTATTTATATTGCTTCGCCTCGCGCAATCGCGCTCGAAATATAATCAAGCACATTCATTGCGCATATGTCGCAATAATGATAAACCGTTATCAGCCGTTCTTTTATCGTATTAATTTTTTCTTTTGTTTCTTTATCGGTAACCGATGAAGCAAGGGATTCTAATTTTAACGTGTCTTTCGCGTCTTCGAAAAGTTTTTTCTCAATCGCTTCCTTAAGCTTTTCGTTCAAGATATAATCAAACGGTTTTCCATCAAGAGCATCGGCGCCGATTCGATTCATAAGCGTTTTTCTGAATTCATCTTTTTGATTTTCGGTGATACCAATTTTCTCTTCGATAGAACGGAGTAATCGCTCATCCGCTGGTTTCTCTTGTCCAGTGAATTTGTCTTTTATTCTTGTTTTTTGCGTGTATGCCTTTACATTATCGATATAATTCTGGGCAATCCGTTTTTCGCTTTCTTTATCAGCTCCGATAGCACCTTTCGCGTCTTTTTTAATAAGATTACCATACTCTTTTTCTGCTTCAGAAATTAATACTTCATATCGCTTTTTATCTTCTATCTTAAGAGAGCTGTATCTAAGCCCTTCTCGCAAAATACCAAGGATAGTAAAGCCATTCATACATTTTTCACGAAGCGCGTCATCAGACACCATTGCATCGGCTATTTTATCATTAATATATCGCGGGGAAATACCGTCTAATCCTTCGCCGGCGCTCTCTTTCTTGAGCTCTATAAGATCATCTTCTTTATAATCGCCGATGTATTGTCCATCGTATAATTTCAATTTTGAAAGAAGATCTACTTTAATCTTTACCGGATCTTTAAGACGAGTGAGCAGTGCCCATACCGTCGCGGCAGTAATGCTGTGCGGCGAGATGTGCATATCATTTAATCGTTCGCCTTCCCGACAATATTCTTTTTCATAAATTTGCCGTTCATATTTCATTTTTAACACATAGGGAACGTCGACACGGATTGTTCTATCGCGAAACGCTTCCATGAATTCATCATTCTCAAGTTTCTTTAATTCCGGATTATTCGTATGCGACATAATAATTTCGTCGATATAGATGAACGGAAATCCTTTCGGTTTAACTGTTCGTTCTTGCGTCGCTCCTAAAAGCGCGTATAAAAATTCTCTCTGTAATTTTAACACTTCGACAAATTCGACGATGCCTCTGTTCGCTTTATTGAATTCTCCATAATGCATATCGAGCACGCGCGGATCGTTTAAGCTTCCGTACTTCGCCAATTTCTGATAATTAATATCGCCGCGCAATTCAGTAATATCCTGATTTTTCTCGTCTGAAGGTTCAAACGAACCGATGCCAACGCCTTTTGATTCAGTTAGAAGAAGACGATAAACGCCGACGTGGTCAATTACTTTTGTCCAATCGCCTTTATACTCTCGCAAAAGCGTGTCAAAAAAGAAAGTGCATAACGGACAGCCATAACCTGTTTTAATCGCTTTAATGCCGAGCGTCTCAAAAATTTCATCGCGCAATCTTCTGCCGGACATCGTTATTTCTGTCGGTATGATTCGTAACGGTTCTTCCTGAAGCGGACAAAAAATGTGATCGTTCTCTTCGAAAAGACCTCCGAGAATTTTCTTTAATCGATCATTTCCTTCGATATACGTGTCGCAATTTTTCCAATACAACGAATAGAGTTTTCCATTTTCAGAACGCGAATACTGTTCAAGCCCTTGTTTGAGAACGCGGACGATAGTACTCTTTGAACTGCCAACCGGTCCATGCAATAGAAAAAGTCGTTTTGACGGACCGTAATCTTTTGTCGCAGCTTCAAAAAGACGAATCAATCGCTGGATACTGGCATCAATGCCAAAAACCTTATCCTTTGAATCAATCGGCGCGTCAAAAAACTTATAATGTCGCATTGATTTTTTATCTTCAATATACTCCTCATAACCTATTTCGGTAATCATATCGAAAACCCGCTCATACGCATTCCGCGTAAATCTCTTAAAATGTGGTTGACTAACTTTGTTAAGATAATCCCAAAACGACATTTCTTCATGAAGCTGATTCCATTGAGCAATTTGGATATTTTTAATTTTTTCAACCATTTCCGAAATGGGAACACCTTCTGGACGTATTTCACTGGGCATAATATCGTTTCCTTTCTTCCTTAGAAATTTATATATAATGTACTAATGACAAGCATACATCGAGGGGTTGGCTTGTCAATAGCGCAAAATTACATCAAAACTTGTATTTTAATCTACTTTACTGTTGGCGGAACAGGCGGTTGCGGCAGAATCGAAGATGGAGGCAGTATAGGAAATTGCGGAAAAGCCTTATTAACAAGAAATTGCGTAATGCCGCTGAAATCATAAACTTTTGTCATGCTAAATAGTCCGATACTTCCAAGAACGCTTGGAATAAGTTGAGAAGGCATTTTCACGATATTGAGTCCAAAAAACTCAAGTATACGCACATCTCCCATTGGCACGAAATAATCATTGATAATCAAACTGGTAATGGCTACTAATATAAATGGCCATATCTCGCCAAAGTATTGATCCCCAGGATAAGGTATCGTTGAAGATTGTGGAGGTATTATTTGTCCTTGATCGCTATTTGGTTGCGCTAAAACACCATTTTTAACTCCATTACCATTACCATTCATAAAGCCATTCAGTCTGCGCCGTACGCCCTTGATACCAAGAAGAAAGGCAAGGGAAACGACGTAAAAAAGAGTGACTTCCCACGTGAATTGTCTTGATGGATCAATTTTTCCGCAGGCATCTAAAAGCATTAAGCGAATCCACGCGATAGTGATAATACCTCCAAGCCAAAACAAAAAACATTCAAGCTCGGCGCGCAAATGCCGACGAAGCAACTTCCAAAGGAATCGAAATAATCCTTTAATGCCGCCGATAATTATATTGTATATTTTCTTCATTTTTTATTCTTTCTATAGATTGATTGTAGAGAAACTATAGAAAGTATAGAAAAACATGTCTATAGTGTCAATCGTCAATCTTGAGAAGTCCGACTTCAAAAATATTTTGACATATTATTTTTTCTTTCTATACTGATAAAGATAGGTTATATAACCTAGTTTCTCGTTCATTAAAAGAGAGAGGGGGAAATGAAACAAAAAATATCGTACGGAGTACTCACAATTATTCTAATTGGTATTTTTGGTTGCGTAGGATGGCTTGGAATGATTACCTACTACGACCCGACGACTTATAAAAATTTGACTGACGCAAAACCGGAAGTAATTTTTCTTTATGAGACATTTACGACGGACAAATTTGATACCGTGCGAGTGCAAGCGATACAACTGCGATTAGCGCAAATGTATGAATATGAACGCGGCAAAGGGGAGCAGAATAAAGAAACGACTGTGCAGATAGAAATAATACGCGACATGTTCAACCGTCATATAAAAAACAGAAAAAATTCAGGAAAATGGGATACAATTCACTGTACAATCCAGCAGAATATGATCGGTAGAGCGTTTTCTATAGCGATTGAGACAGAACGTTTAAAAAATAAAAACGAACCGAGGTAAGGAACATGGGAACATGGCAACAATTCATAGACTCGTTGAAAGGCGGAGCTGGGACGTTAATCAGGGGAGAACTTGAACAATTAGTCGGATTTGCGAGAAATGACGCGGATGATTTTATCCGCTCACAAGGAAATTATCTAGAATATCTTTTGCAATTGCTCGCCGCAGGATATATCACCAAAGAACAATTCGCCGGTTACGTGGAAGATATGCGCGCGCTCGTTGAAATGGAAAAATTAAAATTAGCGGTTGCGGCGCAAGCAAGCGCGCAGAGAATAATCAACGGATTAGTTGATTTAGTTATCGGAAGATTATTGTCATTACTATAGGACTTCCACGTTTGGCGCATTACTTCGTCGCTCGCTTCGTTTGACGCTCACCGTACTTCGCTTCAGTACGGCTCGCCTCAATCCTCGCTCGCTCCTCGTACTGCATCCAAACGCAGAAGTCCTTGAATTATAATAGAAAAAGAGAGGAATTTTTATCTCTCAAAAATAAAACACAGAAAGAAAAAAATGAGTGAATCACTTGCATCGCGCGGATTTGGCGCAATGGGATGGCTTCCTGAATATCCTGATTTTCGCGATTACACCATATACGGCGGCGCGATAAAACAATTACTTGAAAAACAAAATACAATCTTAAAGTCAGCGCCGAAAACAATTCCGTCATTTGTCGATCTCCGAAAATATTTTTCTCCGATAGAGGATCAGGGACAACTCGGATCATGCACCGCGAACGCGGGAGTCGGATTACTTGAATATTTTGAGCGAAGAGCATCAGGAAAACATACTGACGCGGCACGGCTCTTCTTATATAAAATGTCGCGCAAATTAATGAAAGTTGAAGGCGATACCGGTGCGTATTTGCGTATTACGATGAAAGCTATGTCTTTGTTTGGCGTTGTTCCGGAAGAAGATAAATGGGCTTATGATATCGGTCAATTTGAGCAAGAACCAGACGCGTATGACTATGCGATTGCGGCGAATTTCAAAGCAAAAGAATACTATCGTCTTGATCCGCCGGGAATTCCGCAAGACGTTCTTCTCTCCGCGATTAAAGAAAATATCGCGAAAGGACTTCCGTCAATGTTTGGATTTACAGTATATAGTTCTATTCGTCAAGCGATGAAGACCGGGAAAATTCCATTTCCTTCAAAAGGCGATCGAGTAAGCGGCGGCCACGCGATTGTGGCAATGGGCTACGACGATTCATTGAAAATAAAAAATGACGATGAAAAAGAAAAAGAGACGACTGGAGCGCTTCTTATCAGGAATTCGTGGGGCGAAATATGGGGCGAAAAAGGATATGGCTGGCTTCCCTATGAGTATGTCTTAAAAGGAGTGACGCGAGACTGGTGGTCATTGCTCAAAGCTGAATGGATCGACACCGGCCAATTTGTGATAGAATAAAATAAAAATATAAAATTTCCCTCACGCGCGACGCGCGTGAGGGATTTCGTACTTCACAATACAAGATACCACGAAATAAAGAGTAAAATGTATCAGCGAT
>CAZVCF010000032.1:0-11148 GCA_964626355.1 uncultured Gammaproteobacteria bacterium | reverse complement strand
AAACCGGGGATTACTTCCTCAGCAAATTTGTTATTGGCAGAGCGTGTTACTAAAATTAATGCCTGTTCGTCGATACCAACCGGAATAATCATTCGTCCGCCGATTTTTAATTGTTCTTTTAATGCTACGGGGATTTGCGCGGCGGCGGCGCCGACATGGATCACATCAAAGGGCGCGTACTCTTTCAATCCTTTTGAACCGTCGCCACAGACAAAAACAGCCCGCCCTTCTTTGACAAAACCGTATCGCGACGCGTTCTCTTCGCCGAATTCTTTTAATTCATCAATTCGTTCAATCGCATACACTTTTCCGGCTGAACCGACTATTTCCGCCAACAGCGCGGTGGTATATCCTGATCCGGAGCCAACATCAAGCGCGCTATCGCCGACTTTCGGCGCAAGTTTTTCAATCATATAGGCGACCGTTGCCGGTTGCGAAATCGTTTGCCCGGAGCCGATACTCAACGGGTAATTGCCATACGCTTCATCTTCATAATCAGGCAAAATAAAATGCGCGCGATCGATTTTTTTAAACGCGTTAATAATATGCGGCGTTTTCAAATAGCCATTTTTGATTAACTGTTCAATGAGCTCGTTGTAATCCACATCAATAATTAATAGTGAAGAGTGAAAAGTTAAAATTTAGAAAAAAATAGAAAGTAGAATATGGAATAAATGAATCAAAAACACAAAACAAATCCGAAATTCGAAGCACGAAATTCGAAACAATATCTAAATTCTAAATCTAAATGACCAAAACGGTTTCGTATTTCTGATTTTACTTCGTTTAGAATTTTAAATTTTTGTCATTAGGATTTGTTTCGGATTTCGAATTTCGTGCTTCGGATTTTAAATTTCTATTCTTAACAATTCACTATCCGTTTCTAATTTTTTCTATTCACTACAAACTACCAACTATTCACTATCCTTCTTTTAGTATATATTTTTGCGTCAGAAATACAATTAACCATGCAAGCGCGATACCGCCGATAATATCAAGCGGATAGTGGACGCCGGCAATAATTCTACTGACGCCGATCAATAAAGCGATAATCATAAATGCAACGCCGATTTTTTTATTGAAAAACCAAAATACCGCGAACGCAAGCGCGAACGCGAGTGTTGCGTGCCCTGACGGAAACGCCGGATCCGGACTCGTCTCCAATAAATGCGTTAAACGATACACGGTTGGATAAGTGATATACGGACGCGGACGCGTGAATAATAACTTTAAAACTTCCTGAACGCCGTATGCGAAAAAAGAAACAGTGATAATTTTTACGCACGCGCCAATTGATCGCAGACTTAATTTTGATTTCAGAAAAAAGATGACGAGGAAAAGAACAAAAAGAATAAAAATGAGTTGCGACGCGGCGAAAGCAACGAGGACATCGCCGGTAAAATTCTTACCGGCGAAACCGTTGAGAATAAAAAATAATTTTGTGTCTAATCCGATGAGCGTATTCATCTTTCTTATTTTATCACGAAATATTTGATTGCTAAAGAAATTGTCAGTATTAAAAAAAATACAAAAGACGATACGGAATATTTAAAAGGAATTGCTTGGATTACGGAAGCGACAAGGCGCGGAGACTTGCCGATAGACTTCGCGGTTGACGAGACTGTCGCTGTATCGCCTTTCAAATCAATAATCGCCGGATGATTTTCAGGCGCAATAGCCGACGAGCCATTTGACTCGTCGGCTATTGCGCCGGAGACAACTTTCATATCGTTTGCGAAACGCGGCGCAATTGCCAATTCATCTTTCATTTGCACGACAACGCCAGTCATTTCAACGCGATCCCCTTCTTTTATTTTTTTCCTGTCGATTGCTTGTGATTTTAAATAAAACGGATGTTCGTTATCGTCGCTATCAGCAACATACACATAGTTATTTGTTTTTTCAATCACCGTTCCCTTCACTTTTACAAGTTTTCCAAATAATTCTTCGTCAAGTTCATCGCCGATCACTTCAAAAACAGATGGTGTTTTTCCTTTCTGAATAAGAGCGATGTCGGACGCGCTCTTCGTTTTAACGCGATGCGACACATTTTCCGACATCGCGCCGCTTACACTAATTTCGTCGCCAACAACTAACTTTGGAAATAATCCTTTATAATTATATATTTCAAAATTTTCGATAAAAAATGATGTTTTACTGAATGTGGTCGGCGGTGCTGTAACGATTCCGTGAACTGTCATCGTTTCATTATCGGAAAAATTATTTTTCTTTTGTTCGTCACGAGAAGACGAGGTAGTATTGGACGGCGATGACGGAGACTGTGATTTCGGCGTATCGTTCACTTCGTTTATTTGCGTGTCAGACGATGTCGTTCCTGTTTGAAGAGGTACATCTGGCAACGACGATATTCTGTTTGCGTCGCGCGGCGTGCCAACGCGTTCAATTTTGAAATCTCGGCTATTATTGAGAGTTGTTATTCCATTTGGAACACGCGTTAAAAATTCCTCTGCGCGCGGAAGCGGAGCGTTGTCTTTTACGTTCCCATCTTCAAAATCGCCGTACGCGACTCGATCAATTACTTCATCTTTGCATTTCAAAATAAGTATATCGCCGCTATTATTCAACCCGAACGAAAAATGATTTCCTTCTAATAATTGATAATAACGATGCGAATCTATTGTTATAAAATCCAATTTTTCAATGCCCGTGCCTCTGCCGAATGTCGGACCCGTATTATCTTCAAGCGCGCATTCATTGAAACTGAGCGTATGATCGCTGGTGTTGTATAATTCAATCCATTCTTTTTCGTTTTCTTTCGGCGAAATAAGCAATTCGTTGATAAGGACTTCTCCTACGCGCGGCGCAAGATACGTTATTGATTCCCCTGTCGCTGGTGTATTCGATGACGTGTCTGTTTGCGGTGTTGATGTCGGCGGAGAACTTATTGCTCCGCCACTCTGCGGCGGATCGCTTTGCGAACCGCCCTGTTCTGTTGATGTCGGACTGCTCGTAACTGCAACGCTATTTTTTGTTTTTGGCGTTCCATTGATAAAACCTCCCAGCGCGTTCATTCCGTTTTTCACACTTCCGTTATTGTTCGCCCAATTTGAAATATCGTTTCCGGATTTTTTCGCGTCAACCCGTTCCATGGTAAAATATCCGTCGGTGGTTCCGGCAAACCAGCCGTTGTCCGCGCGAACTTCATCAATAATCGTTCCTGCCGCGTCTTTTAAAACTAAATACTCGCCTGAATTGGCGAGTCCATATCCTTGATTTTTTCCCCATGGAATTGGCGCGACTGACGCAGGGATGTCTTTAACCGTATCATCGTTTGTCCGTTCGATGAGATAATACTCTCCTGTGGCGATAACTCCTTCAAGTGTAGTGATTTTTGTCTGTCCGCCTTTTTCGTACAATCCCCATCCGGAAACAGGGACAACGCTCTGCATCGGATTATATAATTCAATCCATTCATCTTGCGTGGTTGACGCTGACGTGCCCATCCACGCGACTTCGTTAATCACCACATCATACTGCGCCGCGTCCGCGCTTTTTCCAAAAAACAAAAAAATAATAATACAGCTGATCGCTGTGTAATAATTTCGCATAGATATTTTATAAAGACGGTATCGTTTATAGCTTCTTCGACAATTGAGGCGAACTCTGAGATTTTACGGCAAAAACAAAAGCGGATTTTGCTCTGCGGAGCGCGGGCGTTAGTCCGCGCGAAGTAGCCAATTCCGAACAAGTTAGTTTTGGTGCGCGGGAGAGGACTCGGTCACAACTCTCACGCTCTTCGCCAACTGGCGAATCGCGTGAGGTCGCGACCCCGCCTCAAAAAAATTTTTTGCTAAAAATTTTTTCTCCGGCTTTCGAGTCCTCTTTTGTTGTTATATGTGTCTTTGTTTTAATTTTTGAGGTTTGATTTTTAACTTTTGATTTTTCTTGGTGCGCGGGAGAGGACTCGAACCTCCAAGCTTTGCAGCACTAGCCCCTCAAGCTAGCGTGTTTACCAATTTCACCACCCGCGCTTTATAATCTGGCATTGAGTGTGTGTAAAGCTTTTTTAATCTTCAAATATTTCCTCGGTAAAAATATATTCCTTCTCCGAGTATAACAAGAATAGATTTTTTCTAATAATTTGACAGATTCTTTCTTCGCATATCTCAAATAATAGATCGTCCTTCTATTATCAGAATTTATGTATCCTTTTATATTAAGAAATGTACAAATTTCTCTTTGTAGCCAGATGATGTGTTTTCTACTCGCCGAAACGAAAACAGTATAAAACATAAAGCTTGATTTCCATCTCGGATCCCAATATGAATAAAAGGTGCCATCGCCGTCGAAATGTCCGCGTAAAAAATCAAAAAAATATTTTTTGGGTATACGTATCGCCTGTATAGTTTTTGATTTCCTAGGAGTTAAACCAATCGAAAGTAAAAATTTATAAAAATTGGTGTCACCGCACTGAACTCGAAAATATTTTTTAATTTTTTCTTTTCCTCTCGTCTTTCTGCCAATTTTATTATTAAGACCGAGACATTTCTTAAAGAGAGTCACCATTATTCGATCTTTTGAGGTAAAATCAATATGACGACCATCCTTCGAGAGACTCCCGTCTGTTACCAAAAGTCCTATTGCGTATGCAAATTCAGATGACCAGCGAATCCGAATATTTCTATTCAATTTCATATATTCTTAGTATACAGTATTATCTATCTCAAGTCTATAGCGTCTACCAAGTATTTACTCATAAATTCTATAAATGCCTCCTCCCCTCATTGGCAAATGCTCTTACTATATTAAATTATTTTCTTACCTTCAATTTTTTGTGGTAGTCTCTTAAATAATATAATTTCTCGCGGCGCGTTTTATATTGCGAGACTAATTCAATTTTTTCTATGAACGGCGAAAAGAGCGGAAAAATGCGCTCAACGCCGATTCCGCCATCCGCGATTTTGCGAATGGTAAATGTTCCGCTTGTTTGATTTCCGCCTTTGCGCGCAATGATAATTCCTTCAAAAATCTGCACACGTTCCTTTTCTTTTCCTTTCGCATCTTTTTCTTTAATCTTTTGGTATACGCGCGCTGTCATTCCCGTTTTAAGCGCGGCTAAATTGTTTAATTCCCGTGAAAAAGTTGTTGTCATAATCCAATTAAAATTTAAAAGTTATTTAAAATTATAATAATAGTAGAAAAAGTCAATCCCGACGTAGGATATACTTCATCTCCCGTTTTCAATCTTTGGAAGTCCGACTCCCAAAGATTGAAAAAACTTCTAACGGGGCCGACCATCATAACAAACGCAGAAAACGATCCTGCGATTTATTTTCGCAAGATCGTTTTTTAAAATTACCTTCTTCTTCTGTTTCCAAATAACAGACCAAGCACCAACCCCCATATCGCTCCGGCCACCGCGTGATTACTTACAACCCCAATAAATAAACATACAAAAAAAATTCCCCAATTCATTTTATTCTCCTTTCATATAACGATCGTGCGTGTGTTAAAAATGGCAACAAAATCTTTCGCCATTTGAACACAACCGCAGTCTCGTCGTTCGTTCGAGTCATACTCCATGTGATAGAGTATTTTGGCTCGCTCATTTCTCGGAACAAGCTCGAGTTTGTCCGGAATTTCAACAAAATCATCTTCTCTCTGATGCGCCCACCTCTTTTTGCAATTCGGGCAAATCATAATACATCTCCTTTCTTAAAATATCACGGCCGTGGTATTTATTGAACTATGTATCTATAATACCATATTTTAATAAAAAAGTCAAGGGCTTGAAATAAATAGACCTGTTGCGTAATATTAGAATAATATTACGCAACAGGTCTAATAATAAAAGGCCCCTTTTTGAGGCCTTTTAACTGTTTCGGAATATTATTTTTGCGATGCGCGCAAACGATTTTTCGTATGGATCGAATATCGCAAACAAAAGATAAAATAATTCAATGAGATAATAGCTATTCGGGTAATAATCTCTCACAGGAACAAAGATAATTTTTTTATACATTTCAGTAGACCATAGTCGCCAATACAAATATCTCGCGCGCAACATTCTTTTTCGGCTCGTAATAACGGTCGTGTTTTCTGTCTGCGGCGCTCTTGCACCGATCAATTCTTTCGAAAAACGAACATTTTCAGAAGTAGTGCGCGCATTTTTTTCAAGTAGTATCGGCGCGTTTATTCTCGCGCGCATATACGTTTCGCCAGCCTCTGCTTCCGTATGAATATTTTTTCGAGTCGCTCCGCCAGTAATAATAATTAAGTTGAACGGTTCCCGATTATGCAATTCGATAACTTTTTCGAGTCGTGCAACAAACGCAGGATAAAGCGCGCCCGACGCGAGCGATTTCTCGCCATGTACAATTGCGATGCGCATACTCTGTTATGTTAACATCTGACGAATGCAATGATAAAAAATATAATCATTGCGATGGGCAAAAATCCGAGCGGAATGAGAAAAAGCGGAACGTCCTTTTTTAATCGTATTCTTGGCGGATGCGGTTTCTCCGGAATGTTTTTATCTTCTTCGTTTTCCATTAATTTTTCTCCGATGAAAGATGAATTAAAAAAACTGTAATGAGTATACCTTCTCTATGCCTATCGCGCAAGATGTCGTACCTTACCCTGAATTACGAAACTCCCAAATCTGTCATTCTGAGGGAGCGATAAGCGACCGAAGAATCCCCCGCGAACAGGTGATTTCCGTCATGCGATAGAGATCCTTCGCGGAGCCTGCACTGAGTGAAACGAATGTGCTCAGGATGACGAAACGAGCTATTTCGTAATTCAAGGTATAGCTTACTATCTAAAAAATTTTACATTTTCTTTTGGGAAAAGTGGTTGCGCGATAAACGATTCGATTTGAGATAACCGGAGTTTATTGTTTTTTTGTATGATGAAGCGTTTTTTGAGCGCATAAGGGACAGACGCGATAATCGAAATAAAAATTTTAAGAAGCAATACAATCTTAAATTCAAAAAAACCGTGATAGAATGCCACCGCCAGAATAGTTATTGCGCGATGGGGAATTGTTTTGATAAGAAGACTAAGCGGCCAATTTTTTATGAGAACGAGCGCGGTATTGCGGTAATGATAAAAAAACGAAAAATCGCTGCGCGCGCCTGTAGTCGCTTGCCCGTGATGATATATTTTCGCGTTTGGCGCGTACGCGCATTCAAATCCTAATAAGCGCGCGCGCCAGCCGAGATCAACTTCTTCCTCATAACAAAAAAAATAATTATCAAAGTAGTCGCCTGTTTTTTCGTATATCGTTTTTAGAAGCGCCGTGCTATACAGCGCCGATGAACCTTGCGGACAAAAAAGCGGATCGGCTTCGTCTTTTCTTTCAAACGCAAGTCCTCCGCGCGTAAGCATAATGCCCCTGCTCTGAATTTTTTCTCTGTGCGTGTAATCGTGTACCGCGCACGCGACCATAGCAACTTTTTTTTGTTGCGCAATCGCAACCGCTTCATTTATAAAATATGGATCAACTTCAGTATCGTTATTCAATAAAAAACAATATTCAAAATTTCCGTCGGCAATAATTTTTTCAAACAAAAAATTATTGCCTCCAGCGAATCCGAGATTTTTTTCACTTCGAAAGATGCGGATCGTATCGCCGAATAACGACTCGTATTCTTTCCTGATCTGTTCTGCTTCATTTTCACGCGAACCATTATCAAGCACAAAAATTGTATGCGCGTCATAAGCGATAGAGCGTACCGAATCAAGGCATTTGCGTGTATACGCAATACCGTTATAATTGATGATAAGTAAAGCAACAGGGGGAAATATGGACATAAGTGAATAGTTAATAGTGAAGAGCGAAGAATAGCGGAAAACAATTGACCATTGACATTTGACCTTTGACAAGATAGGAATCGATTGAAATTTGTATGAATTGATGGCAACTAATTTCTATCTATTTCGCGAGCGGAGCGAGCGTATTCCTATTAGTTTCTGTATTCTCTTTATTCGTAAATTCGTACTACATTCGTTATTCGTTGATTTATTCCTAATTTCCTAACTCCCTAAAAGCTAATTTCCTATTCCTATGAATTTAAACGTTCAAAAAATAGTAATATGGTGGCGCGTTATTCTAATCGCGTGCGCGCTCGGCGGAATAAGTTTTCTTGTTTGGAAAAATATGGCGCCGAGCGGAATCGTGCGCGCGCAATGGGATTTGTGCAAAGAAGACGACGGAAAATTCTATGGTTTTTATCCCGAAGGCCGTGCGCGCCTGCATAATGAAGATCAAAAAAACTGTTTTTTCGAAATTGAATATGAACCTGCGTATTTCAAAACAAAACTTCTACGAAAATTCAACAAAGCGACGGTAACTGTCCACTATGAATCTGGCTATGGATTTCTTAATATCGCCTTAATGCGCAAACCGCGCTATGTCGGCGATTGGTCATTTGCCGTGAAACCAATTAAGAACAAAATACTCGATGAATTAAATTGGTCGTTTATTCAGGAAGGTAGTGTTAGATTATGGCAAAAGAACGATAAGACGCAATGGGTATCGCTCAATGATTTTGGTAAATATCTGTATGCGGTAACAACGAGCGATACGTTTACTTTTAATTATAATCCATTTTCGATTGTAAGACAGTACGGTGTTAATCCGCCGATGACTTTTCGAACGTGGGACGGTATTAGTCCTATCGGCGACGATATATCATATATTCTCGCCGATTACGCGACAGTTCTACAAACAGAAAGAGAAGATAAGGTTGAAATACGTAAAGCACTATTTCCGATAACGCCGGAGTTTATGCAAGGCAATATTCTAGAATTTATGATTTCCGCGCCGAATATGAGTTCATCTGGACAAACAATAAAAGTCAAAGGTATCGAAATTGAATTTGAACGTGAATCAATTAAGACACCGAAAGAATTTTTGCAAAAATTAAAAAAATATATACAAAGGATAGTGAGCGACGAAAAACCGTATAAAAAATAGGAGATTAGCTTTTAGGGAGTTAGGAAATTAGGAATAAATCAACGAATAACGAATGTAGTACGAATTTACGAATAAAGAGAATACAGAAACTAATAGGAATACGCTCGCTCCGCTCGCGAAATAGATAGAAATTAGTTGCCATCAATTCATACAAATTTCAATCGATTCCTATCTTGTCAAAGGTCAAATGTCAATGGTCAATTGTTTTCCGCTATTCTTCGCTATTCACTATTAACTATCCACCTATGTCCATGTCTCTCAAACGTCTCTTCTATCTTTTCCTGCGCGATTTTTTTATCGTTTCGCTTGCGACATTTATTATATTGTTATTTTTAGAAGCGATTGAATATGGCGCAGTGACTTTTTGGTTTGATCTCACCGCTTTTTGGATGATTATTATGGGAAGCGGCATCATCGCATTCATACTCAACAATTTAGACTGATGATGGCAACGCGATACGCGATTGTAGGCGGTTTCATTGTCGGAATTTTTTTTGGTCCGTTCAGTATAGAGCGTTCGCCATCATTTATGCGAATCGATTGGTTCGTATTTTTTCTTGTTGTGCTCTGCGGTATCGCCGCGTTATGCGCAATCATCATCTTCCGCAATTTGCCTTCAATCAAAAAAATTGGACGCATCGTATTGATAATTTCTCTTTTTATTCTTGTCGGAATTGGACGATATATGATCAGCGAAATCAACCTCTTTCCTCGCGCGCAAACTTTCTATGTAAACAAAAATAATTTCATCGGCGCTATTGTTTCTGAACCGGAAGTACGCAACGACAAAATTCGTTTTATTGTTGACGCGCGCATTGCTGAAAATTATTCGCCAAAAGAAAAAATCAAAGGTATGTACCCCAGAGCAAGCTCTGGACTCAAAGTTCCGCAGCAAGCTACGGGGAATTTAACCAAGACTCGTCCTCCGAAGCCAGCAGGCGAAGGAGGATCAAAAATGATTGTGTACCAGCCGCTTACGGGACGCTATCGCTACGGCGATGAGATTTCATTTTCCTGCGCGCCAAAATTTCCGCAACGCGCTGATGAAAAATTCGATTTGTACGAATATCTCGCTCGATACGGAGCGCGCGCAACCTGCTGGCCGAATAATATAACAATTGTGTCGCGCGACAATGGCAATTGGATGTATAAAAAATTATTATCTTCGAAATCGAAGGTCATATATATTTTGAAACGGGAAATACGCGAGCCGTACAGCGCGTTTCTTCGCGCGATGATTCTAAACGACCGTTCAGATATGCCGAAATATATTGACGAATCGTTTAAAAAAACTGGAACAAGCCATGTTATCGCCATATCGGGGCTTCACTTCGTTATCCTCTTCGGTATTATCGAAACAATACTCTATTATTTTTTCCGACGGCGCTACGTATTCTGGATTTTAACTTTATTTTTAATCGCGTATAGCGCAATGGTCGGATTTCCCGGATCTGTCGTGCGCGCGAGCGCGATGGTATGGGTGTTGCGCGCGGCGCACGAATTGCGCCGCGCGCAAAAAGAAGAATGGATCTTATGGCTGACGGTTGCCGTACTCCTTTTGATAAATCCTCATCTCGCGCGCGGCGACATCGGTTTTATGCTCTCCGTTTCTGCGCTTGCGGGCATTATCTATTTTAAACCGCTCTGCGACACGCTTTTTTCAAAAATCAAATATGGCACAAAAATTTTTGATCCGATGAGCACAACGATTTCTGCAATGCTTTTTACCGCTCCGCTGATCGCCTATTATTTTGATTCGATCTCTCTTATAGGCATCATCGCAAACCTTATTATCGTGTTTCTCTCTTCCGTGATTCTCGGAGCAGGCGTTCTCATTATCGCATTAGGGGCTTTGCTCGGTAATCTTATTATTGTCAATTGGCTTGTTGAAATGCTTGTCGCAATCTTGTTCGCCATTACTTCATTTTTCGCCTCATTGCCGTTTGCCCAAATCACCTCAATCCATCTAACTGTTTATGGCTTACTTGTCTCTTACGCTCTTTTGACTATAATAATAGTATATGGGAACAAAAAATGTAAAATGTAAATATCAAAATGCAAAATGATCCATCCTCCGTAGCAGTAGCACATTCACACTACTATATAATTTTTTCTAAAAATGCACGTTATATAAAGTTGTTTATTTCTTGAGACTACTGCTACTGCGGAGGACGGGCAACGCAAAATTCAAAAATATTTTAACATTT
>CAZVCF010000031.1:0-11417 GCA_964626355.1 uncultured Gammaproteobacteria bacterium | reverse complement strand
TATTTCTGGCAAGGTCATTACCATACGATGGTTCGCATGGCGATGATTAATCAGGATCAATAATCAATGATTCACCTATAAGGCTTGATTCTATTATTGAATCAAGCCTTGACTTTTTATGAAAATATGGTATATTATTCGTAGCGTTAGATAGAGTATAATTTACTCGATCTAGATACAAATAAAAACGAAAGGAGATGTTCGAAATGTCACTCAAAGTCAAAGACAAAAAAATTTCAGAAAAGATAGTTAATGAGATAATGAAGGATTTATGCGACAGGTCCGGGCTACAGAATGAATGGGAGAATATTGATAGCGATGTTCAAGGAGAAATAAAAAAAGAGTGGAGAAAAATTGTCATCGAAATATTAAATGACAAATAGTAGTTAAATCACCACCATAGAAAGGAAGGTTAAAATAATGAAGAAAAATTTTGTATATCTTATCAGTATCGTCTGATCGGTTGTGCTGAATATCGGTTGGGATATACCGCCAAATCCGCCGGATGGTAAGACGGAAAATGTAGTTCGTGTTTTTATGACACGGCCGTCTACGTTCATATTTTTTGTACAAAAATCCGAGTCAGATGAGGTAGAGATACTTTATCGTTATGTTGAGGATGCGGACGATGTGCATATTTTCACGGACGTAGGCAGTGAAGAAAAAATGTGGATTGAAAACCGTGGCGATGAATTCTATATCCATCTTCATTCTGTGAGGGAGGTTAATGGAGCAGGATGGCATGCTAACAAAAAAAGTGGCACTACGTTCGAAGTAGAATAAATGAAAAAGTTATAGTAATGGCGCGACAATTAATTGTCGCGCCATTAACTTTCTATTCGTTTTTAAAATTTTTAAACGAGCACAACGACATTCTCACATTCTTGAGAATGTGAGAATGTCGTTTAAAAGCAATTTGTGGAATTTATCTTGTAGCGCGACAAGATTGCGCAATGACAACAGTTAAGAATTTAAGAGATCGGATCTCTTAAAGTTTAGATTTTGTCGAACAAAATGACAACGGTTTTTAGAAATGGTATACTTGGATTACTATGAAAATTATTATAGATAATAAAGGAAGCGATCCAATGATTTTTTTTCGTCGTTTGGGGTATCATTTTGAAAGAGAAGCGGGCGGGGAACGCTCGTTCGCAAAACGATTGAGCAGGGGAGACTATCCTAAGTTTCATATCTATACAAAAGAAGAAAACGGACAATGTGTTTTGACGCTCCATATTGATCATAAAAAACCGAGTTACGGCGGTGGAAGTCACGCGCATAGCGGAGAATACGACGGTGCGTTAGTTGAGCAGGAGATAGAGTATATTCGAACAAATTTAAAGTTGAAAAATCAAAATGAAAAATGACAGTGTAAAATGCAAAATTATTTATATTCTAACATTCTGCAGAATGTTAGAATGTTCTCATATATTTTAATATTTTGAATTTTGAATTGTCATTTTGATTTTTGATTTTTGCATTTTGAATTTATTCTGTTCGTATGCGCTGGGAAAATATTCTTGAGGCCGTTGAGGATCGTTTAACGATAAAAAATCGTTCGAATGAAAAATTTTTGATTTCTGAACAGCCAGAAGTATACGGCGCGCGCGAAGTTATCGAATTTGAATCGCCGAACGGATTGTTGCGGCTTGAACATATCACGAAACCGAAAGTGGTTGAGAAACGCACGGTATACACAAAACGACTTAGTTCTGAAACGAAAGAGGAGCTTGTGTATTCAAGCGAAGAATTTACTGAACAAATTAATCTTTATGTTTTCCGCGACGGAGCGTGGAGTATGATGGATTATAAAACACTTTTCCAGTAGGATAACGACTTCCGCGCTCTGTTTCTCTGTCTCTATTCTATTTTTCGTTTTTTTTATCCCTAATCTCCTAATCCCCTAAAAGCTAATCCTCTATTCCTATGAACAAACTCTGGCTGATTTTTTTTGGTGTAAGCTTTATCGCAAGCGAGGTACTTGTGTTTTTGAATTCGTTCGCTTTTATTATCAGTTTAAGCGCGGCGATTATTATTTTTCTGTTAAGCGCGTCTATCGTTCTTTTTAACGACCGCATAAAATATTTCTGGCCTGTGTGCGTAATATTATTTTTGAGCGCAAGCGTATTGCTTTTGAATATATTTTTCGAGGTGAATAAAATTTCAATCGAACTAATCATTGTGTCTTTTTATTTTATTTTTGGGTATCTATTCTATTCTTTTTATCAATTGATACACGAAGCGCGGGCATATGATGAACGCGAGGCAGGCATATGGAATACTATCGCTGTCGCGTGGTTTCTCTTTTTTTCACTGCAGGCGCTTTCGCATTTTGAAATCGTCTATTCGCTTTATTCATTGCAACGGATCAGCCTCATACTCGCTATGACGCTATGGGTATGGTTTTATGTAAGTTGGTTTTATAATTACCCGATTACGGTTTTTTCATTTTTTTTCCCCTTATTTTTCGGCGGATTATTTGAATTATTTTTTTATATAAAAATCTACGCGATTTTCTTTTTTGTTTTAATCGGGAGCGTATATATCCTTATCGCTCGTTTTATCCCGCCGCACCTCGTAAGAAGAGTTAATAGTGAATAACTAATAGTGAAAAGTGAAGAATGGAATTTGGAATGTGGAATATAATTCAAAATTTAAAAATCAAAAATCAAAATGACAGTGTAAAATTTAAAAATGCATTGAGAAAAAAAGACTATATAATGCGGCTGCGCAGTTAATTACGTTTATTGAGACACCAAATATAATAGTTTTAAATATCCTCACCCTTAAAGATAATAAATAATTTTAACATTTTAAATTGTCATTTTGCATTTTGATATTTGCATTTTACATTTGCGATAGCCTATAATTCAAAATATAAGATTTTTTACTTTTCACTGTTAATCATTCGTTATTAGTCATTCTATGAAAGTTGTTCCGCGTGAAGCAAAATCGAAATCAACGCCTGTTGCGATCAGCGATACTGCGTCGCGCGATGACGTTATGCTCGATGAATTGAAGCAGATCTATCGCGCGCCAACTGGACCGTATTCAAGTGGCATATCGTGGATTGCCTTTTTCGCGTACGCGTGTATTTTTATTTTGATCGGCGTAGGCATCGGTATGTATCTCGGAATAATAATTTGCGAAAAAAGCGGTTCGACCGATGTACTGTATGGAAATACAATACTTAAGAAAATTTTTAATTTACTCCAATGATGGAATTTCAGGAGTTCGAAAAACCGAAGGAAACGAATCATCGAGCGGTGATAAATTTTTTTTTGGCATCGCTTGATATTTTGAAATTGGCGTTGATTGCGTTCGTTGTCGTGTGGCCGATTCATCATTTTTTAGTGCAACCGTTTCTTGTGCGCGGCTCGTCAATGGAACCAAATTTTTACGAGAACGATTATCTATTAATTGACGAGCTTAGTTTTCGTTTTGAGCCGGCAAAACGCGGCGAGGTGGTTATTGTTCGTTCACCGCGCAATAAAAAAGAATATCTTATTAAACGGGTAATTGGAATGCCCGGAGAACGAATTGTTATTAAAGGAGGGAAAGTATATATTTATAACGACCGTTATGTCGGCGGAACGGAAGTATCGGAAGTATATTTGCCGAAAGAAATTGTGACGCCCAACACAATCGATATACAGCTTGACAGAGATGAATATTTTGTGCTGGGAGACAATCGTTCAGTTAGTTTAGATTCAAGAAGTTTCGGGCCAATCGAACGCAGTTCTCTCGTCGGACGAGTGCTTGTACGAGGCTTTCCGTTTAATAAAATTGGCAGGCCGGATGTGCCGATGTATGAGATAGACCAATGAATAAAAATGTAAAATGTAAAAATCAAAATTAAATGGTTTGGAATTTATAATTTTGGTCATTGGAATTTATTTGTTATTTGGAATTTGTAATTTGGAATTTTTGCTACGTTGCTTGGTTTTATTGACTTTTATATTAAGAAGTAGTATATTGTAAATAGTTTCTATATTGAAAACAGTAAGGGGGATAATAGTAAGACGATCGCCCAGCCCCAGTTCTGCACAAAAACATCACATTTATTCTGGAATGTTTACGCACTCTGACGTTACGCAATATATCGTTTGTTTGATTGCAGAACTGGAGCTGGGAGGAAAGTCCGAACTCCTTTGTCATGATTGGTAACGGGTAACGCCCGTCGTCTTCATCTGAATTTCAGGTGGGGATAGAGGTGCGAACAGAGACGCTGAGCTTCGAAAGAAGCGAGGCGCCCAGCTCCAGTTCTGCAAGAAAGCATCAAATTTATTTCGAAAATTTTTGCGCTCTAACGCTACGAAATATATCGTTTGTTTGATTGCAGAACTGGGGCTGGGCGAGCCTTCGAACGAGTTTAGGATTTTATCTTAAACGAAGTCGAAGGGTGAAACGGCTAAAACCTTACTGAGGAGAAATTCCGATAGATCGGGAGCTGTAGCCGCGGAGCGATCCGCGGACAAGAGAAATGATCGTCGCTTCTGCGCCAGCGTAAAAACTGGAGCAGGGGGACAGAATTCGGCTTATATAGTATTATCCTCCCTTACTGTTTTCAATATAATAGGACTTACGCCTTTGGCGCATTACTTCGTCGCTCGCTTCGTTTGACACTCACCGTATTTCGCTTCAATACGGCTCGCGTCAAGCCTCACTCGCTCCTCGTACTGCATCCAAACGCGGAAGTCCTAAATTTTTGTTTATGGAAAATATTATTTTCAATAAAAAATATTTACCGTTGTACGCGGTATTTTTTGTTGTGGCAATCAACGCGAGTATTGTTTATTATCAATTAACGCCATTGACGGCGAGTGTCTCCTTTCAACCGTTTACAACAACATCGCAATCGCTTTTGAAAATATATTTTCTTGATATCGGGCAAGGAGACGCGACATTAATACAAACGCCGGCGAATAAATATATTTTAGTTGACGGGGGTCCTGATCATTCGGTTATCACGGCATTAGATCGTTATCTTCCTCCACTGAATCGATCATTAGACGCGATTATTTTAACGCATCCGGACCCTGATCATATGAATGGATTTTCGGAAGTACTTGATCGTTACGAGGTAAAAAATTTTTTGGAAACGGGACTTGACGATTACGCGCCGATTTTCGCCGAGATACGAAAAAAAGTCGCGGAGAAAAATATTCCGCGTTTTTTGCTTTACGCGCCGCAAAAAATCGAGCTTGATAACGGAATCTATCTTGACGTGTTGTATCCGCGCCGATCGCTTGTTGGCGAGAACTACAAAAATAGCAATTTAGGTTCGTTTGTTGCGCGGCTTGTTTACGGAAGCACGAGTGTTCTCCTTACCGGAGACGCGGAGAAACCAGTGGAACAGGAATTGCTTGAGAATAAAGCAAATGTTGATTCGACGATTTTGAAAGTTGCGCATCATGGCTCAAAAGATTCTTCAGATATCGAATTTTTAAATGCGGTGTCGCCGGAAACAGCGACTATTTCCGCGGGAAAAAATAATAAATATCATCATCCTCATTTGCGCGTTTTGCGCAATCTTTCAAAAGTGAACGCGCGTGTTTATCGCACTGACGAAAACGGAGATATTATTTTAGAGACGGATGGGAAGACCTATAAATTCAAAATGCAAAAATCAAAATGAAAAATGACAAATCAAAATAAAAAAATTTTAAAAGATAAATAATCCTACATTTTACATAGTTTGATTTTGCTTTCTGTAGGTCATAGTATATATGATTGACGTGAGGAAGTGAGAATATACAATAATAGAAAATAGAATAGGAAAGATATAAATTTCTAATTTCCAGTTTCTAATGAATTTTTCCGCTAGAGGCGGATCCGTCCTTAGGCGGACAATGAATCAATTTACAATGAGTAATTGAATAATTGAGTTATTTATTAAAAATTGTAAATTTGAAATTGTATCTAATCCGTTAACTCGTTAATAAAATAATTTTGAATTTTTAATTGTCATTTTAATTTTTGATTTTTTCATTTTACATTTTTAAGTATGTCCGACACGTCAAACAAAATGGAGCAGGTTATTTCGTGGGCGCGGCGACGGGGATTTATTTTTCAGTCGTCAGAGATATACGGCGGCGTAAACGCGGCGTACGATTATGGTCCTTTGGGCGTATTGTTAAAAAATAACATAAAATCACTCTGGCAGAAAGATATTGTTCAAAAACGCGATGATGTTATTGGATTTGATGCGGCTATTTTGATGCATCCGAAAGTATGGGAAGCGTCGGGACATCTGGAAGTTTTTAATGATCCTCTGGTTGAATGCGAAAAATGTCACAAACGATATCGCGCGGATCATGTCGCGGATCAAAAATGTCCGGAGTGCGGAGGCGCGTTTATGGCGGCGCGACAATTTAATTTAATGTTTAAAACCTTTATGGGGCCGGTTGAAGACGCAAATGCGCTTGTTTATCTTCGGCCGGAAACCGCGCAAGGCATTTTTGTCAATTTTGACAATGTACTCAAAACAAGCAGAAAAAAAATACCGTTCGGTATCGCGCAGATTGGCAAATCATTTCGCAACGAAATCACGCCGTCAAATTTTATTTTTAGAACACGCGAGTTTGAACAGATGGAATTGGAATATTTTGTAAAACCGGATGAGGCGGATGCATCGTTTCAGTATTGGCGGCAAGAACGGATGAATTGGTATTTGCGTTATGGAATTAAAAAAGAGAACATACAGTTTAAAGATTATGGAAAAGACGAATTGGCTCATTACGCGGCGGCGTGCACGGATATTGAATATCATTTTCCGTTTGGATGGTCTGAACTTGAGGGCGTTGCGAACCGCCGCGATTTTGATTTAAAACAGCATAGCGCCTATTCCGGCCAAGAGCTTTCATATTTTGATGAGGAAACGAAACAGAAATATATTCCGTATGTGATTGAGCCGTCCGCGGGCGCGGATCGCGCAACGCTTGCGTTTCTCGTTGACGCGTTTGACGTTATGGAATCTCGTTCCGGAAAAGGGGAGGATGATGAAATTGTGATCCGTTTTCATCCGCAGATTGCGCCGATTAAAGTTGCGATTTTGCCGCTTGTCAAAAAAGATCAGCTCGTCAAAAAAGCGCGAGAAATATACGATCGTTTAAAAGAAAAATGGTACGTGCAATATGATGAAAGCGGTTCAATTGGGCGGCGCTATCGCCGTCAAGACGAAATCGGCACGCCTTGGTGCGTGACCGTTGATTTTGAAACGCCCGAGAAAAATACCGTGACCGTGCGCGATCGCGATTCAATGCAACAAGAAAAAATCGATATAGATTCTTTGGTAGGATATCTTGAAGAGAAATTAACAAAATAACCATATCCACTTATTCTTGCCATGGCAAGAATAAGTGGATATGGAAAAATGACAAAAAATTTTTAAAATAACAAAAATCCCTCGCTCTAACGACGAGGGATTTTTTATATTTTTTGTTAAAATGTTGCAGCTACAAGACTACGATTTCCCCATACAACATCTATTTTTTCTTTCTGAAAATCGTGATAAGGAGAAAAACACTTATTATTAAAAGAAAGCCAATGATAATGAGATAATTTTGGTACTGATGCATAAATTCATTAACGCGATCAAACAAGGTTTTATTTTTTGGATACGCTTGAAAAGGCGAAGGAGGCTGGGGTTTGAAAAATTGTGTAACATTCTGCGCAATGCCGTTTTTTCCCGCAACGCGCAATTGAAGTGATTTACTATTTCCGAAGACTCGTCTTCGCGTATCGGTTTTAGGCAGTGGAATTTCAACAAATATTTTTTTTGTTTTTTTCTTGATTTCTTTTCGTTCAACGTGCGTCCACGCAATCGTACTAATGACACTATCTGATGGGATCGTTTGTTTTTTGTTATTAGTATTCGCCGTTTTTTCTAAACCGTTTTTTAAAGGAAATTCCACTTCTAAAAAGAGCTTATCATCGTTACGCAGATTCATAAGGCGAATGAATTCTTTTCGCAATTCAATCGCGTTCAGTATTTCTTTTTTATCTAATTCAACTGCGCCGAGCGATCGGCCGTCTCGTATGGTAATAATAATTATTTCTTCTTCGGATTGTTCAGGAATTGGAACGGGCAAATAGGTATGATAATACAGTCGTGATGTGTCAGGAAGCGTATTAAGTGTTAATTCAATTGTTGCAGTTTCTCCTGCGCGAAATTCTGGCGCAAAAATTTCTTTCCCCTTTCCTTTTCCAACGAGAGACGCATCATAGACATTAAATGGCGCGCGATATTTTTCATAATCAACGTGAAATAAAACAGATTGTATTTCATCAAACGGAATTTTTTCAGTAACAGCGTAAAAAATTCTCGCGGCGTCGAACCAAAAATCAAAATAAAGCGTGCTTTCTAAATTTTTTGGATTGAACGTATAGAGAAAATAACGAGAGATGGGCGGATAATGTTTGAACTTGATTGTCTGATGAATAATCAATGTGTTTTGTTGATTATTTTCTATTATTTTTCTGTCTTTATTAACATCAGCGTAGGTGTTCGCGATAATCCAACTCCCGAGGTAGGGGAGAAATGTATTTAACGCAAGGGGAACTGGCGCGACATCAAGATGCGCAATATCTTTTCGTTTACCCATATAATTCATAGTAAAATTAGCCGGAATTGTTTTCGGCATTTTTCCTAATTTTCCCTGTATGCCGAACGTTCCGTCGAATTCAATGGTACCGAAATACGCAGAGTTTCTATTGGATGCAGGAATTTTATAGCTATTCATATAATTCGCCGATGTCGTAATAACACGCCCTTTATCAAACGGCAATTCCGTATTTCCAAGACCGAAAAAGTCGTGGCCAAATGCATAAACAGTTTTGTTTTTTACGTACGTGACTGTGCCGTTTGCGGCAAGATCAATGTCGCCATTGATAATATACACATTAATCGATGAACCCGGAGACATTGAATCAACGGCCGTTGTATCGCTATTCTTCACGTATCCATTTATTGATTGTCCCATTGGTTGAATTTCAAAATAGTCAGGCAGATCGAGTTTTTCAATAACCATTTTCATGATTTGTGGATCGCGCGGAAGCGGAAGCGAGAGAATAAATTTTCCGTAATTTTTTGAATTATTTGAAGATGAGAGCGTATTTTTTTTTGAAATCATTTTTTCGATCGGCGTGACCCCCGCAACAGGATCTTTATCAAATATATTCATTACAAACGCGATTGCGCCGATATTTTTTCCGTCAATAAAAAGCGGACTTCCTGACATTCCTGCAGCAACACCGATATGTTCAAGCGGATACAATAAAGGACCTCCTGAAAGCCGCGCAAAAATAGTTGGCGATGATTTTCCGCCACGCGGTATATAAGTCTTGTCGATTATTTCAAAATCAAATGTGTCCACTTCGGTTCCTTTAAATACCGTAATGCCGTATCCTTTCATCCCCGGTTTAATTTCCGAGAAGGGCATTATGTCAGTTTGAGCATACGCATGGGAATATAAAAAGACAGCAATAAGCGCGCTAAAAATTTTTTTCATACATTCGTCTCCTTTCGTGAGAGAAAATTGTAAAGATCGATTATGGTTTCATAGTATTCCTCTGTTTATAAAAAGCAAGAAGGAGTAAGGATAGGGGATTAGCTTTTAAGAGAGAAATATATTTTTACAACCGCCTATTCTTTATTATGCAGTCGCCTTCGGCGACAGCTACACTAATGTCCCCACTGCCAACCCGATGTTGTAAAAATATATTTCTCTCTTAAATTATTAGGGGATTAGAGAAATAAGTATAGCCCCCGCATTGCGAGGGCTGTCGTTGTAATTTTCAAATCGGAAAAAATCCTTTTATTGTTCTACAGGAATACTTGAAAGAAGGTCGTACAGAAGCTGATTATAGATATGCAAATCTATGAGGACAAGATTAAAATTATAGCTCGATTGATTTTTCGTATAGAGCTCAATAAACGAAGTGCCATGTCCGGCGCCGATAAGCATTACAAGATTCGTCCATTGCAGTGATGTATTGAGATTTTCAAGAATTTTTTTGTTACGTTCAACAATTATTTTTTCAGCAGACGCTTTTTCGGTTTTAAAAAGAGTGATGAGATGGCCTTCGAGCGAATCGCACACAAGTGTGAAAAAATTTTTTTCAAATTGATTGTCAAGCGCGAGGACTTTTGCTCGCAATGAAATAATTAATTGCGCGATCGCGCTCCATGTATAATTATTTTCTCCATTCCATTGAACCATTTTTTCAAGAATATTCATCGTTTTAATGCATTCTGTTTGTATATCCGAGCGCAATGATGATGCTTGCAACGTTTTTTTCAATTCCATAAGAAATAGATTGAAGTACCTCATTTCGTTTTCAAGAAATTTCATAGAGACACCGGAATGTTCAAGCGCGGCAGAGGCTTCAGTAACAATGAATTTTTTTGATGGGAGGAATGTTTGTAAAATTGCTCCTTCAGGAAAAATTACTGGAAGTGTTTGTATATTTTTTCCCAGAATTTTTCGCGCCGTGGCCAGCATATCCTTATTGAGTATACCTATATCTGTCTTTTCGAGCTGCGATTGATCAAGCGGAAAACTAATCCCTTCTGCGCTGATTGAGTCGATAGTATGTTGTTCAATAAAATTCCGCGCGTATTTGTAAATCGCAGTGAGATAGAAGAGATGAAAGAAGGTAGGAGGGAGGCGATAGCGGTCGCCCATAATAGTATAGTGCGTATAGAGGAAAATATATGCCGTGCGTTGCGGATGCAGATTATTTTTTTTGAAAATGCTTAAAAGGGGGCGGCGTTCATTTTCGTGAATTTGCGAATCGAACAGTATCTTTGGTTCGATGATATCATCCAATAATTTTTCATATTCATCCGCGTTAAATTGTTCTATTGCTGTAAAAGATTCCACAGAATACTCCTTTTTGTTGTGAAAGAACTAATAATGAAAATACTATACTATAATGAAAGAAACCGTCAAACGATTTGTGAAATCATATTTTGTATGCTACAATCGATAATAGAGAACTAAAAAATGTAAAATGTAAATATCAAAAATTAAAATGACAGTGTAAAATGTTAAAATTATTTTTTTCATTCTACATTCTACAATTTGCATTCTAAATGGTATCTTTGTTATTTTGCATTTTGATTTTTATATTTTTAATTTGACTCGCTCCCCAGTTCCAATGGGACGCAATCATTTTACAAAAGGCAGCGCGCGAAACGGCTCACGGCTTACGAAATAACTTATTCGGATTGTAGTTCCAGAACTAGAGCGGGGCAGGAAGTGCGCATTTATTTTTTATTTTGCATTGTCATTTTGCATTTTGATTTTTACATTTTTAATTTATTCTATGGCCCAACAATGCGAATTATGCGAACGATCAAAAGCGTACGGAAATAGCCGAAGCCATTCTAATATCGCTTCAAAAAGGAATTT
>CAZVCF010000030.1:0-11520 GCA_964626355.1 uncultured Gammaproteobacteria bacterium | reverse complement strand
GGCGCGATATGCACAATCCCTGTTCCCTCCTCCATTGACACGAAATCAGCGGAGATGACGAAGTGCGCCTTTTTTTCTAATTTTTTAAATGAGTACAGCGGTTCGTATTCGGCATTCAATAAATCTACTCCATTGATGATTTTTTCAATATGATATTTTTTTTCAATCAGAGCAAGGCGTTCTTTTGCGCAGATTAATTTTTCATTATCATCAGTCGCTATAAGTGCATACTCCGCGTTTTCTTTAACCGCCAGCGCGACATTGCCGGGCAGTGTCCATGGAGTAGTTGTCCACACAAGAAAATACGCGTTATCGCCAAATCGCGCGGTGTCCTTGATTTTGAATTTTATATACACAGACGGATCAGGCACCTTATCCTTATATCCCAAATTAACTTCAAAATTGGAAAGCGGCGTGGCGCATCGCGGACAATATGATGAACTGCGATAATCTTGATAAACCAATCCTTTATCCCATAATTGTTTAAACACCCACCAGATTGATTCCATATATTCTTTGTCCATCGTGCGGTACGCGTTTTTGAAATCAACCCACCGCCCCATTCGTTCAATTGTTTTTTCCCATTCCTTCGTATAACGCAATACAATTTGGCGGCATAGAGAATTGAATTTTTCAACGCCGATTTTTTCCTGAATTTCTTTTTTGTCTTTGATGCCTGTTTCTTTCTCAACTTCGTATTCAACCGGCAGGCCGTGGCAATCCCATCCGGCACGGCGATTAACGCGATAACCTTGCATAGTAAAAAATCTCGGCAGAACATCTTTAATTGTTCCAGCGAGCAAATGACCGTAATGCGGCAAACCGGTCGCGAATGGCGGACCGTCATAAAACGACCACAGCTTGTCCTTTGGCCGTTCATCAATTGATTTCTGAAAAATATTTTTTTCTTTCCAGAATTCTATGATTTGTTTTTCAAATTCAGGGAAATTGGGCACTGGTTAAGTTAAAAACTAAAAGTTAAGAGTTAAAAGTTAAAAAAGATTATATTACATTATAGCAATTTTTAAAAAATAAGAACATACGAAAATGCATAATTGTCAGATACATATTGGACTCCATGAGGCTATAAAGCCTTAATCAAATAAAAATAATTATTTCTCATAAAATAAACGATCGTTCATTTTATGAGAAATACAAAAAATATATATTTTGTGAATTTCGGATTTATATTTCTTAAATTTCGCATAACTATAAATGCATTTCGTGTAAACATACTTCATGTAAAATGCCTATGGAGTCCAAAATAGGGTGGCATTATACATAGTATTGACATTCTAAAGATAGATGATATTATTAGTATAGCTCAATACAAGTTGTAGATAGAGATATTGAGATGATTAAAGGAAAGGGAGTAACATAAAATGGTTAAAAAATATTTTACTATTTTTGTCTTCATTTTTTGCGCTACCGCCGTTTTCGCTGGAGCAGAATTTCATCCACTAAGAGCAGGCGCGTTCATCGGACCTGCCGTGTCTTCGACAGAAATGACTGCCGCTTATGGAGTGATTTTTAGCTCATCGTTTTCATGGAAACCCCAAGATGAACATATCGCAGGAAAGATTATTGAAATAACGGGACAGATAACAAACATCAAATTTAAATGGGAAAAATCACAATCAAATCATTACGGAGCCGCTTTATTTCGTTTTGGTTCATCGCTGGATAATGACCGAGACGTGTATTTTTTTACCGGTATCGGTATGGATTTTTTTAAAGAAAAAAATAAAAATCGAATCGAATATCTTAGAGGATTTATCACTGATATAGGTCTCGGGAGTAGATTTGTGTCTGGTGATTTTTATTTTTTCTTCCATAAACTTGGTGATCCGTGGAGTGGTGCGCTGGTATTGCGATTAACGATGGATATTATTTAGTTATGAGGTTCAAAAATTAAAAACCCTATTTTTAAAATAGGGTTTGTTTTTTTATAAAATTAAAATCATGAAGCGATCTTTTGCAGTTCTTTCATTTTTTGTTTGAGTTCTTCAACTAACGGATGTTGCCAGACGCTTGATATCGTTTCGATATATTCTAAATGATGCTTAATTGTTTCTTCTTTGCTTTTTTTGAAATGCGACCATACATCGCGTCCTTCTTTGATGCCGATGATGATTGAATGGAGATTCTGTATCCTGTCGGAAACAGAAATCGCCTTTGCTGAATCAGACGCGTTTTTCACTCCTTCAAGATACGCCTTTTTTCGCTCGTCCCACGGAAGCGCTTTATTCTCTGAAACGTGCGCAACAAGTTCCGCGACCTTTTCGCCAAATAATTGTCTGATTGTTTCAATCGCCGTTCCAGTATCTTCCACAGTATCATGCAAAATTCCAGCAGCAATCGTTTCCTCGTCAAATCCCGCGCGCGCCAATATAAATCCGACGCTTATTGGATGATAAATATACGGCAATCCCGCCTCGGTTTTGCGAAATTGTTTTTTATGCGCTTCGGTAGCAAATCGAATCGCGCTGTCTATAAGAGGATGTAAGAATGACTGAATCATAACTATAGTTAATAGTGAAAGATAAAATCAAGAATTATGGATAACGAACTGAGAGTTATGAACTATTATAAATGCAAAATGTAAATATTAAAATGTAAAATGACAGTTAAAAATGCAAAATTATTTTTGTCTTTAATGGTTACAGTGTTTGAAATAAAAATAGTGAATATCCTCTATAAAGACATTTTTTAAATTCATTTTTTAATTTTACATTATCATATCCGAAGTGAGAAAGGAAAGATAAAAAATGTCTTATCTTACCGAACGAACGAGGATATATCGGAGATATTTTGATTTTTGCATTTTGATTTAGCTTTCCACTATTAGTTTTTGACTATTAACTTTTATTATATATTATACATTTTTTTTGAATATTTGCAAAAAAATATCGGTCCACTAATAAACAGGAAAGGACAATACAAAAAAGTATTGTCCTCATTATTTTAAAATTACTCAACTATTCTAAAGTGTGTTTAATGTCGCCAGAGAGTGTGGAAATATCACCCTCAACATTTTCGCATTCTATATCTCCTGAAGTGGTTGAAATATCGCCGCCGACATTAAGGCAGTCCACCTCGCCAGATGTTGTTTGTACGTTGCCGTTTACATTTCCGGTAACTTTGACATCGCCGCTTGCTGTGTGGATATCCTCGACATTCCCTTCTACGGAGATTGTATTACACGCATCAACATGTAATTTTTCAACTGGACCGTTAATCACAATATTTATTTCTCTAGTTTCAGGAGTAACGTCTCGTCCATCGACAATTACTCGTCCATTTCTAATAACGATATTTCCGTTACTTATAATTTCAACTCCATTAATAATGGTTCTATTCATTTGTCTTTCCTTTCTAATACGTTTTATATTTTAATAGTGCTTTTTTATTAACCTATTATATTGATATCTTCTGGAAGGTCAAGCGAAGAATAATACAAAAAGGATTACCCTCCTCAACCCTATTTCAATAAAACCATCTTTCCTACCATAGAGTAGGAAGCAGTTTGTAAGCGATAAAAATATATTCCTGAACTTAAATGCGCTGTATCGAACACAACCTTGTGCATACCATGCGTTTTTTGTTCGTTATTAAAAAGTATCGCGATTTCGCTTCCAGTCGCAGTATATATTTTTAGTGTTATCGTACTCGCCATCGGAAGATAGAAAGAAATTGTTGTTCGCGCATTGAACGGATTGGGATAATTCTGATACAGAATATAGGTAGCAGGGATCAGAAAAAATATTTTTATTTCTCCGGTATCTTGTTGCGCTATCCCTTTTCCGTGCATTACTATGCGTCGTACCCCATCTTCTTTCATTAAAACAATAGTCTGCTCATTATATTCTTTTACTTTTTTTGGCCAAAAAGTCACCATAAACACTCGCACAGAATCAGGCGGAATAACCACTGGCATCGAAGAATCTGCAATAATAAAGTCAGTATCATTGGTGGTGGAAATCGAGTAAATTGTAACGGGTGTTTTTTTATTATTGCTTACTTTGATTGCTAACTCCTTTTTTTGGTTACGGATTATTTTACCGAAATTAAGTGATGACGGAGTAATTGGAATCAGCGGCGATAGACGGTCGATTCCTATACCTATGAGCGCAATGCTGTCAGAAACAAGCGACCCGTTTATTGTGACGATAAAAAAATTACTATGATAACCGATGGAAATTGGTCTAAAAAAAATTGTTATATTTTTTGTTTCCCGACCCGGGATATGGACCAAATTTTTTTGCGGTGTAAAAAATAGAATAGGATTCAGAGAACGGATCGATACATATAACGTGTCGTCGCTCTCATTGTCAATAGCAATAGTCTTACCAAGAGTTCTCCCCTTTTGCACCTCACCAAAATCGATTGTATCAGGCATACTGTATGACGACCATGTAGTCGCATACAATAACATGATGCAAAACAAAAATATAGAGGGTCTCATTTTTTCCTCACTTTCTTTAGTTTGATAATTTATAAAGAACAAATCTTTATGTATTCAATATAGCACATTTTTAATTTTTTGTCAACCCCATAAAAATGTTGATTTTATTGAGTTTTTTCGCCATTGACATTTTTATAAAAATATGGTATATTATATGATATAGTTCGATACAATCCGAAATAATAAAAATACAAAAAAGAAGGAGGTAAGAAATATGAATTGGTTTATAAGTTCTCTGGCGGCTCTTATGCTTTGGGCGACGTATGGTATTTTTGGCGCCAAAGCAACAGAGGTTCATGGAGAAAAAGTAAGTATGATATTTGAGGCAATTGCATTTCTATTAATTGCGATCATTGTTGTCTTAAGCGCTGACTTGAAAGATTTTCAAAAAATAACTTCGAAGTCATTTACCAATGCGACACTAATGGGGATAGCTTCTTCCGGAGGATTCTATTTACTGCTTTACGCACTGCGTCTTTCACCGGAACGAATGCCGCTCATTATTCTTATTACAGGACTTTATCCGGTATTGACAGTCATCATCACTCATTTTATAGGCAAACCATTAAGTATGAATCAATGGTTTGGTATTATTTTTGTCGCAGCAGGGCTGATTCTTATTAATTGGAAAAAATAATTATTCACAAAACTCGTCATAATTTTGTAAAATAAAATTGCGATGAGCATCAAACAAAGGAGAAAAAATGAATATTCTAGAAGAAATCGCACGTAGTGAACAAGAAAAAATAAAGGCACAAGAACTTGAAAGCCAACGAAAAAAAATTACGAAGATAATTTTTACGCATATCAAAGAGAAAAAATTCATAGAAGCGCTTGATGCTATACAAGAAAGCGATAAAAATAATCTTGTAAATAACGGGAATAGAGAATTTGTGCACCGTCTTGTCGATAGAATACTCTATCTTGCTTTAAAGAATAACGTTGAGAACGGAAAAAAAATAGCCACAAAATATCATAAGATCGTGCAAAGTATTGATTTTTGGTATTCTTAATAAGCGTTTTTCGTATAAACAAAGGTCACGATTTTAAATCGTGACCTTATATTTTTTGTATTACGGATTGGTCAATTGTCAAATGTCAACGGTTAATTGTTCTATTCAAAGTTCATCAAGTATGTCTTTTTTGTTTTCTATGTCTTTCACTTTATCGTCATTCCCCTCTTCCGCATCTTCGGATGTCTCATCATTATCTTCTAATTTTTCTTCAACGAATTTATGACGATTCAAAATTTCTGCTTCTATTTCCGCGCGATCGCGGCTGAATTTGAGTCGAGAGAGTTGCTTAATCGATTCGGCAATTTGTAAATTTCCCTCCGGCAAATACAAGGTTTGCATATTGAACGGCCGCAAAGGTTTGTTATCAACCAATAATTTAACATACGCTTGATCGGTATTGACCATATCATACGCGTTAAATACCGGCGCGAATTCTTTCGCCAATATCTCCGCATCCTCAATGCCAATTTTGAACGCAATCATCGTCCCGACTGTTCCGAGAACTGCGTCTTTTATCTTCGTATCCTGCCCGCGCGTAAGTTGCCCGATATATTGATGCGCAATCGTTAGACAAAGCCGATATTTGCGCGCTTCGGATAAAATAACCGCGATGCTATCAGTGATGAAATTTTGAAATTCATCAATATATAAATAAAAATCATTTCGTTTTTCTTCGGGCATATCTGTGCGCGATAACGCTGCCATCAAAATTTTTCCGACTAAAATCATACCGAGCAAGTACGCGTTCATATCGCCGAGCACGCCTTTTGATAGATTAATGAGCAGGATTTTCTTCTGATCCATTACATCGCGGAGATTAAACGCGCTTTTTTGTTGTCCGATAATCGGACGCATAATATCATTTGCCACAAATTGCGTCAGCTTGCTGGTGATATACGGCACCATATTCGCCAGCGCGGCTTCGCCGCCGGCTTTTTCCGCTTCTTTGGTCCAGAAATCTTTTACCACGACATTTTGCGATTTTTTCAATTTATAACGGCGGAAATCTTCATCCGCAAGCACGCGCGATATTTCCATAAGCGTTGATCCGCTTTCGGGATCGTCCATAATAAGCAACATCGCGTTGCGCATATATTGTTCAAATATCGGCCCGCCGGTTGCTTTCAGATCGTATAATTTATCAAAAATGGCGATCATCTCGTTGATCACGAATGTTTTTTGTTCCGGATAACGCGGATCAAATTCCAAAAGATTTAATCCCATTTGGCGTTCCAAGTCAGCCGGATTAAAGAGAATAACGTCGTCAGCGCGTTCTTTTGGAATTCGTTGTAAGATATTCGTCACCAAATCGCCATGCGGATCAATGACGCTTACGCCATCGCCATTTTTAATATCTTGCAAAGCGAGATTCGCCATAAGCCATGATTTTCCCGTGCCGCTGCGTCCGATTTCATAAATATGGCGACGGCGGTCGTCTTTTTTAATGCGAATTGCCGTTTCTTGTCCGCGATACACATTTTTGCCCAAAATAATTCCTTCGGTCGGAACGCCGACCGGCGCGAATGATTTTTTCGCCAAGAGCCATTTAATATTCGGCGTTTCCGTTTGCGGAAGCGGGAAATGGAACACGCCGGTCATCTCTTCGCTGTTCAGTACGAATGATTTTCCTTCGTCGAAAAATCGGTAAATAAATTGTTGGATGACTTTTTTGCGCGCGTTCGTGAACTGCGCTTTAAATCCGTTGCCATATTCATACGTCATATATTGATTGAACGCGTTGACGATTCCCTGCAATTTTTCTTTTGCGCCGTCTTTGTCCTGCGTCATAACGACAATACGGACATTTATTTCAAGCCCGGCTTTGCTTGTTTTTTGTTCTAATAATTTGGAGAGTTCTTGCTCTTGCGAGGTGAGTTGGTATTGCTTCGGCGGTTCCGCACCTTCTTTTTTATCTCCCCTTCCAATAACCATTTCAAAAATTTCGCTTAAGAATCTAATCGATTTACTCCCATATACTTTATTAACCGCGTCTTTTAATTTTTTCCCTTGTTGCATTTCTTGCGCGATTTTTTTGCCGTACGAATGCCATTCCGGATGCGCGGAACGCGCGATGATTTGTACCGATGCCCCATCGCCTCTTTGAAATTTGCTTAATGAGTTGATGATGCCGACAAGCGGATCCGTTTCCATCTTTTGATAGGTCGCGATTGGAAACGCGGAATAATTTTTCAAGGTCATCACCGCGCTTTCAATAAATCCTTGCGGAGAAAAGATAGTATAGTCGGGCATAAGGTCTATCTGCGCTTGCGGAAATTGCGCGTGAATTTGTTTCTCAAAAAATTCTTCAAGATTGCGAGGGACGACTACATAAAACGAAATTAAACCGTCTTTATTCACGACGATTTCAAACGAAAAATAGTCTGTGCGCCCCATAAAATTATATTTGAGCCCTTTCTGCGCTTTCATTCCGGCAATCGTGTCAAAAAATCGTTCCATTACCACCAACTGTTCTTTAATCGGTTTTTTTTGATCTTCTTTTTCCGGCGATTCTTTTGGCACACTCACCAGAAAAATTTTATTATTGAACGCATTGTTAATCTCGATTGTCTTTTTGATAAAACGCGCGCTGAAGTAGAGCGCGGCGATAATAATGACCGCGATCAAAAACGATGCAATAAGCCATGGCCAATTGACCACCGCTTCTTGAATCTGTTGCGCGGACGGTATCTCCCCTTCCACGCTAAAACCGATGGGGATTTGATAAAGAGTAAGCATTATTTATTAACGAGTTAACGGATTAACGAGTTATTTTTTTTCATCTCTCAGAAAAAGTATCTGGTCTGCTTTGAGTTTTGATTCTTGTTCAAGGAAAAATTTATTAACGCCGGGAATCATAAGAAGGAGTTCACGAATCGTTTCAATAATTTTTTTTATTTGTATTTTTGTCTCCTGTAATAATTTATTGATGGTGAGCGCCGCCTCTTTTTCTTTCTCGCGGAATTTTTTTTGCTCGTTTTCAGGCAGTTTATTAATTGTTTCTTCGAGATCATCAATGAGAATATGATCTATCTTTGCAATCCGTTCTTCTTCCGCGCTTTTTTGAGCCGTAGCTTGCTGTGCGGCGGCGGTTGGTTGCGCGCTGATTTGAGGCGCGCCCGTTTCTCCACCTTCTTTTTGAGCAGTTTCCGTTTTCTGTTCAGCGCTACCTTCCTGTTCGGTCGTCTGCCCAATCGGAATTGATTCAACGGGCGTTTTGCTCGCGCTTTTAGGTGTCTCAGTCTTTTCTTTTCCGAAGTTAAAAAATTTCATAAAAATTTATAGTCAAAATTCGTACTTCTATTATAACCTATACGCCATTAAATAATATGTTGTTATTCACACTAGCTGACTTTACATATTCTATAATTGTGCTATACTTTCTCTGTTCGTCTGAATGAGACGAAGAAAAAATAGTAGTTCATTAAAATAATAGAAAGTGCCATAAAAATGGCAGAAAGGAATAAAATGAAGAAGATGCTTTTTATTTTGATCGGATACCTCGTGTTATTTATTGGTTGCGCAAGTAACAAAGGTTCAAGCGTTAAAGTCGTTGAGGATTTTGATACTACCGTAGTTTATATAAATTATAGTTCAAGTCTTCTCGGCACATTTAAAACGGCCGATAGCGTGACAGTTTCTGTAGATTCATTGAAAGCAGAATATCTGTTTATTTATCCTCACAAAGAAACTAATAATGTATATACATTTAAAAATTATCTTGTTATACAAAAAGGGCTTAAGAAAGCATTCGGTATTTATGATGTTAGTTTTGTTTTTGAGGAATCGGAAATATTTACCGATCGCGCTTTAATGTGGGTAAAGATATATATGCCTTATCAAACAGAATTTTTGGAATTATCGGCACAATTAAGCACTGTTCCCGGCGATAAAAATTATCAAGGACCGCAACGCGTTATCTCTATAAAACACAAGAAAACAGAAAAGGAATAAAATGTCAAAAATCGAGAAACGATTGAGGATCGCAACTATTATAAGTTTCGTGTTTGTAACTGGCATAATCAGTGGTTGCGCTTCTCATGCACCCTATGATGGATTGCCGAAGATACCTGACGAAAAAAATGTTCTGCGCGACAGCGTTACTGCAAAAGAATCAAGCGCGTTATACGATACAATATCATGGGGTATTAATCCAACCGCTGCGATTGGTACGTTAATTACTTTAGATAATAATATGCTTGTTATAGATGACATACAAATAAATTTTGATGTATCTTTTAAAAAAGATGTAGGGAAAGACACGACGGATCCACTAGCATACGTATATCATTTTGCAGAAACGCTCAAGGCAATAACGCATGCGTATTCTCTTCCCGGCATCGTCTATGACCCTGCATTTTATGTACGGCGCTTAATGTCTTATTTTCAATTCAAAAACTCGCGTATAAAGATGAAGAATATCAGGGTTAGTTTCCATTTTCCCGAACGTCCTGATATCCCGCCGATAACTGTTTCACAGAAGATTGCGCGCGATGCGACAGCCGCACATTCTGAAAACGATCGCGGAGCAAAAGTAACCGTTGGCCCGGCAACAGGATCCTCGCTTAATTTTTCATTCACTGCTTCGGATGGTTCCATTATCCAAGCAGATTCTGTCTCGCTGTTCTATGTAGTATATCCAGGTGTCGCGAAACGGTATGGCGCTATCAATGCGGATCATTTGAGTTTTAATAATGAGGTCGCTGCGCTCCAACAGTTCTTTTCCGCTCTTGGCGAAGAATACCCCGCGGAAACGCTTTTGAGCAATCCATGGCAACTCTTATTGCAATTGGACGCTGAATTGAACCAATACGAATGGCTGGAAGTTAAAGAAATCAAATGCAGATTATATTCAGCGAAACTGCCAAATCTTCCTCCGCGCTATGTTATTCTTAGACGAGATATGGCTTATTAAAAGTTCTTTTAATATGATCAATAGTTTTAAAACTATTTCTGCTAGGGTGTATAGAATCTATCCATTGTTAACATTGGGTGTGAAATTTTTTACACTTCGGAATAAAAGCTATGCTTTAAGAGTAGAGCGAGGTAAATTATGGTTATTATAAAAAGAGCGGTTATTTTTTTCTTGCTTTCATTGTTTTCAATAGTTCATGCCGGACCATCTGAACAATCAGAACAAGATGAACTCTTTGCGAGATTATATTTTCAGAAAATGGAGACTCGCTATTTTACGTTGCATATGGTGCCTCGAGGTAATTTTGTTTCTTTTGGGTTACAGCGAAAAGATCGGACGAGATCGGATGGCCGATTAAATATGATATATGGTATATCGGCAATGACAGCTATCGCGACATTAGATATAGTAGTGCTTACAGAAGTAAGGAATTATTATTGGGTAAGAGGGATTGGATTGCCGTTATTTTGGAGGATGAAAACATTTCCTGGCTGGAATGAAGTTTTGGTCGTTCCTTCCTTGTTGATTATTTTTGGTTTTAGTCAGTTGCCGGGAGCAGATGAACGTTTTTGGTTATACTCTACGCTGCTAGCCCTTTCCGGGGTAGAAGATATTATTTTTCAATTTCTTGAGCCTCTGTATCCAAGGCGTTTCTATCCTGTTAACCAGACAATTTTTGAAGAAATGGGTTATCCGGAGACGAATGTAGGATGGTTAAATACACCAGAACAACCCTTGATTTGGCTACAGGCGCGTTTTCTCCATAACGGTATAGTCCCTTCGATAGCAGTATATCGCAGTGGTTTTTTGGGATTACTGCTCTGTTATACATTTTGATTTTCTTAGTCTCGCGCTTCCTTTATTTATATAAAACCCCTTGTGATTTTTTAAAAAATCACAAGGGGTTGTTTGTCTCTAAATCCAAAGATTATTTATCTAAAAATCGTTATCCTGAAATCGTTATTTTTTATTTTAATCATTTTAATCCTTCTCTTATTCGCGCGAATAAGAGAAGGATTAAAAATAAGTAAATTCAACTGTTTTGTGCCTTACCTCAATACCCGGATAAGCGCTATACGATACTATTGACAAAAAATACATATTGTGTATTATAAGAGTATTCATTT
>CAZVCF010000029.1:6938-12118 GCA_964626355.1 uncultured Gammaproteobacteria bacterium | reverse complement strand
ATAGAAATAAATAAATTATTTTTAATAGAATCTCTTATTTCGCGCAATAAACGATCCATAAAATAAACGTTATGATAACTAAGAAGCGTCAGACCCGTAATCTCTTTGTTGATGAAAAGATGGCGAATATACGCGCGCGTGAATGAACGGCAGGTGTAACAACCGCACCCCGAATCAAGCGATTTTTTATCATCAAAAAACTCTTTGCGAACAATTGATTTCTGCCATTGGTTCGCGTGACTGCCGCCTGATTTTTTACGAACGAAAAACGCTCCATGTCGCGCAAGCCGCGTCGGCAAGACGCAATCAAACATATCAATCCCTTTCTCAACCGCGTTAAAAATGCTTTCTATGTCGCCTATCCCAAGAAGATGCCGCGGACGATTTTTGTCTAAGAGAGGCATCGTCCAATCTAAAATGGTATAAAGGTCTTTGCGCGTATTTCCCATCGGACCGCCAATCGCAATGCCGTCAAACGGCAGATTGATAATCGCGCGCGTTGATTGTTCGCGCAAATCTTTAAAAAATCCTCCTTGGATCACGCCGAAGAGCGCTTGCTTTTTATCATGCGATGCGAGACTGCGACGCGCCCATTGATGCGTGCGTCCTAATGATTCGGCGGTATATTTTTTATCATGAAACGGCGAGGTACACTCGTCAAACGCAAAAATAATATCAGCGCCTAAATCGCTTTGAATCTTCATTGATCTTTCCGGCGTCAATTTGATTATCGCGCCATTAAGAAACGACTTGAATATAACGCCATTATCGGTAATGCGCACTGCGTTCTTTTGCGTGGTATGAATTGTTTTTATTGCCTCATCGCCGGGAAATATCCCGATGATTTTTCCAACTCCATGCACTCTACCCCATCCTAAACTAAACACCTGGAATCCGCCGGAATCGGTTAAGATGGGTTTCTTCCAATTCATAAATTTGTGCAACCCACCCATTTTTTTTATCAATTTTTCTCCGGGACGCAAATGCAGATGATACGTATTCGCCAAGATCGCTTCACTTCCAATTTCTTCCAATTGCGTTGAAGTCAACGCGCGCACGGTCGCGAGTGTTCCGACTGGAAATAAAATCGGCGTATAAAATACGCCGTGATTGGTTTTAATAACTCCACTCCGCGCGCTAGATTTTTTATCTTTATTTTTTATGATAAATTCCATCATACTGCCGCAAATATTATAATAATATTGTTCGCTAAATGCCACGGCCGTGGCATTTAGCGAACAATACAGTTATAATAATATTAAAACCCTTACAAACACACTATAAAACTATTTTATTTCCCGCTCTCGAATTATGAAACAACGAACATATTCATCTATCATAAACAATTTTATAATGTCTTTCAGCTCCTTATCAATTTCATAAGGAGATATAAAAACACTCTGCTGTAATTGTTTAAAACCGAGATTATACAGACACTCCCGAAAATTGTCTCTTATTCTCCGACGAGACTCAGGGACATCAAAAATTACCATATACCATCTTTTATCCGCTCTTTTTTGTTTCGACGCGATCTTCGTTTTTAATATGCCAATTCTCCGAAAACCTTTCTCGGAAATTATGAAACCTTCTCCACCTTTCAAATTTTTTCTTTTTACATCAATCAAATAGCCAGCGCGCTTAAGACCATATACCCATTTTGCAAAGCGCGCTCGTTGTAATTCTTTTCGTCGCACTTTTCGTTCAAAATAACTAATGTTATTAAAAAAATTATTGTATAATTCTCGTCGTGATAGAGGAGCGTACAGGGAAGCAATGCCTTCTGCGCAATCATAAAACGCTAAAAGTGCTTTTGCAGTAAGAGGTATTCTTATTTTTCTGTGAAACATAAAAATTATCAAATATTCTCATTTTATATTCTTCCTATTTATATTCTTTCTATTTCGCCATTCGCCAAATACCACGGCCGTGGTATTTGGCGAATAAAAAATTAAAATAAATAAATTTCTAGGTTTACGCCTAAAATAGTTTCTCAGGGCAATAGAGCATCTCAAAATAATATAGTATCTCAGAACAATACTGAAGTATACGAAAAAATTTTACTGTAAAAATTGTCCAACCGCCTGTTTAAGTTGTTCCGTCGGCAACGCTCCTTCAAGCGGATATTTTCCTCCATCAGGGGTGATAATCACCGAATACGGCGTGCCGCGCGCGCCCGCGCGAATCGCATCGTCAACTTGTGTCTGAATTTTATCCGCGAATTTATCGCTCTCAAGACACGTATTGAATTTTTTCTCATTCAAACCGATCTGTTTTGCGAACTGCGGCAAAAGGCTCAAATCAAGACCGTTATTTGACGGCGTATTTTCAAAAATTTTATCCGTGTATTCCCAAAATTTTTCATTGCCGCCAAGATCAAACGCGCATTCCGTTGCCGTAGCTTCTTTTCGCGCCTTTGAATGCAATTGATCTAATGGGAAATGGCGATACACCCATTTCACTTTTCCCGGATAAGCAACGAGCAAATCCTTCATGCTCTGATGAAACCGTTTGCAGAACGGACATTCCAAATCTGAATATTCCACAACCGCTATCTCCGCGCTTTTATCGCCCCGAATATGATCGTCTTTCGAAACATCCTGAAGGGTAATTTCCGGCGGCGCTCCCTGATCAGCAACCGACGGAACTTGTCCACCGACTGAAGCAGTAAGATTCTTTTTTGAAAAACTCACGCCGTTTCCCGCCAATAGAATAATCAATAAAACAAAAAATCCAACCGATAGCATAGACATTATCCCAACACCGAATCCGATAAAAAATGATTTTTTCGAAAAACTGTCATTCATATGGTCTGACATCATAAAAATTTTTAGAATATAAACATTTAATAGTATAAGGACTGTATAAACTGTCAATCACTTGTATAATGCCGCCCAATTTTTAACACCCGAATGGCTGTAATGGAAAATGTAAATGTCAAAATGAAAAATGACAATTGAAAATGATAAAATTATTTTTGCCTTTGAGGGTTACCATACTGGACGTGAAAATATTGGCGATCTCTAAAACAATTCATTAAGCAATCACCCTAACTCAATGCGATCGTCTTTATTAGTATCTCGCAGTAGGATTATCCACATTTTGGATTCGTTGACTGATCTCAAGGAACAAGTAAAGAAATTAATAAAGTTTTTTTGAATATTTAGGAAGTCCGACTTCCTTAGAACTTCCTTGATTAGTCTTTTCCTGAATTCATTTTTTAAATTTTGCATTGTCATTTTTCATTTTGATTTTTGAATTTTACATTTTCGTATGGAATCTAAGGACGTACATGAACTCATTCATCGCTCGCCATTAGACATCTGTTCTCAAATTTCACACCCTTAACATCGCTCTATTTAAATACATAAACGGAATATCAATAATGCCGACTATCCATTTTATGACGATTTGTCCGAGTATAAGTTGCCAAATCGGCATCACGCCTAAAAAAGCGATGAGAATAAAAATAATGGAATCGAGTGTAAGCGCGGGAATCGAACTGAACGCGTTGCGCATCCAGAGATGCTTCCCGTGGGTTATTTTTTTGAACCATTCAAACGCGAACGCGTCAAAATTTTCACTGATTAAAAACGCTACCCAACTCGCGAGCGTAATGCGCGGCACAACGCCGAAAAGCTGAGACCAGATATCTTGCATCGTCCAAAATGGAGCAGGCGGATATTTGACGCCAAGCCAGAAAAAAAACACCATCGCCACCTGCGAAACAAAAGCGATAAAAATCATTTTTTGCGTTTCTTTGCGTCCAAATTTTTCATTGACAATATCAGTCAATAAAAAAGTGATCGAAAAAACAAGTACGCCGCTTGGTACAAAAAATGTTTTGAAGCCAAGATCAAACGCGGAAATTTTAACAGCCAAAATTTGCGCAACAAGCACAAAGGTCACATACAACGCAATAAGCATATCTGCTTTTCCATATTTTCGCGCGTACCAACTCCCCGCGAGCGTCACGCTCGTGATGCCAATGATCCATAGAATAATAAGGAAAAGAGACATTAACAGTTAATAGTGAAAAATGACAAGTCAAGAGATTATAAATACGGAATTCGAAGCACGAAATTCGAAATAATCTCTAAATTCAAAATCTAAATGATCAAACCTGTTCGGGATGTTGTGCTTTACTCTTGTTTTGAATTTTAAATTTTGGATATTTAGATTTGTTTCGTATTTCGGATTTCGATATTCGGATTTATGTATTCCCTATTCTATATTCCATTACTATCACCGATATCCTTTCATTAGCTCTCCGACGAGTATGCCGACTGCGATCGCAACGCCACCAAGCACAAGCATCACTATCCCATTTTTGATCGCGTGGATTTTGAATATCTCTCCACTTATTATGCCAAGCAAGAGCAATGCGCATAATGAAAATATAATCGACCAGCGCAATGCAATCGAATAATCAAAAATAATATAAGGAGTCAATGGAACCAGTCCAGCCAACATATAGGACAGAAACATCACGCCCGCGCCAATTGCTGAGCGTTTCGCTGAACCCTTATATTGATGCATATACTCTTCTGCGGAATGCTCTGATAGAAATGAACCAACGCCCATTGAAAATGCCTCAACGAAAATCAATACAACGCCGGTTAAAATAATCGTTTGACGCGGCACGCTCGCGATCGCGATGCCAGAAAGCAATCCGACAGTTGAGACAAGACTGTCTTCAACGCCAAAAACAAAATTGCGCATATACATCGCGAATGTCTGTTTTGAATGTGAGCGTATCATTTATCTATTTTAACACGAGCGCCCTGTTTGACAAATAATTCTTATATGATATCATAGTACCCTGTTGTAAAATATCGTTCTTTAATAAAAATTAACTATAGGAGAAAAACTGATGGATAAAAACAGTGTCGTACAATCGCTTATTGGTCTAACCGAAGAAGAGGCATTTGAGAGGCTTCACGTAAATGGGTTACAAGGCATAATAAAGAAACGAGATGGTGTGTCGCTCATAACCGACCAAGGATTATTTGTAAACAGAATTAACTTAATAATCGTAAATGGAGAGGTAACAGGCGCATATCCTGATAATTAATACTGTCGAAAAGGAAAAATATCTATGGGGCGTATCCGATCACCAACTCAATAGATTTTCAATGATACTATTTAAAAAATGCAGTTAAAAACTATATTGAATAATAAAC
>CAZVCF010000029.1:0-6838 GCA_964626355.1 uncultured Gammaproteobacteria bacterium | reverse complement strand
ATTTATTCAAATTAATCGCGAGACACGACGCCATGCGGCATCGCGTGGAATCCTCGAAAAAAGTTTATTCAACAAAAGACCCCTCATCGATATGAGGGGTCTTAACTTTTTAAGACATGCGATAAAACTATATCCCCATCAATTTTTTGATTTCTTCGCTTAATTTAGTGAGGACTGTTGAAACGCTTGCCAACTGTTTCTCAAAGTTTATCAATTCTCGTAAAGAGGTAGGAGAACTCTCTTTACTCAACTGATGCGCTTGCGTGGCGGTAAGCGCGTAATTGTAAATTTTTAAATTATCAAAATCAGTATCAACCGCTGTGTCGCCGATAATGATATCCACCGCCGGCGTTTTCGCAGGTCCACCATACTCCGTATTATATACGGCAGTTATCTCCTTTGACCCTATCAGAACTCCGTCAAGATAATACGCGTGATACGTCGGGCTCTTGGTAAATACTACATGATGCCATTCGTTATGCGCCAATTGATTAGGATTGCTCGGTTGCGTCCAATAGCCGGTAAGCGCCGCTGTGTGACCGGCAATCACTGGACCATAGTTGTATTGATTCCATAACCATCGCGATATATTAAAATTATAATTATTAGTAGGACTGCCTTTGTAAATCAAGTTTTGATTGAAACTTTGGTTGGAACGCTGACGAAACCAAAATTCAATCGTAAAGTTATCCGGCAAATCAAACATACTGTTATACGGAATTTTCGCCCAATCATTCGCCGATGCCACATACAAATAACCGCCAAATTTTCCGCCGCTTGAGTTAAAAATCGCGGCGCCTACCGTTGTTGCATTCGGACTTCCAGTGATTTCATTATTGCCATTGCCATCAAATTTCCAGTAGCCGATCGGAGCGTTAACGGAAACTATTGGAACTGTGTAATTGATTGAAGTAGAATTTGTTTTTCCATCTCCGCAATTTTTTCCAACCGCGCATAAAAGAAGTAGATAGGTTCCGTCAAATGAACTTTTAAACGGTTCTTGATCCGTACTCACTTGAACGGTCGTCTCTTGCGTCACATCCAATGAATAATTTTTCTGTGTTCTCTCCGCGGCAGTTTTATTCGGCGCCACAATAGAAAATTCCACAGAAACATTTGAAGTACCGCTATCAGCCCGCCGTATTGTAAGAGAAATCGTATCACCCGGAGAATAGTTTTGTTTATCCGTTGTCATAAAAAATCCGGGATAATTGACAACGGTTGTTGTCGAGGGAGTTGTTGTGGCATACGAACTTGAAGTAGTTGCCGATGAAGTGCCTGAACCAGCCGTAAATATACCGTTAAATATTGTCCCGCCTGTTACAGAAAACACATATGTACTAAAATTAAAAGTTCCTGAACTATATCCCGCTTGTCCCGACATCTGCCAGATATATCTTTTCGAAGTAGGCCACCATATAGATCCTGTAGCCCAAGAAGACGGCGGAACATAACCATGATATTCACCATTTATTCCGCACACAGAACGGGTACAAATTGCCGTTGATAAAATTTGGCCTGTCGCGATATCAACTTGCGCCCATACTCCAGCTTCGTTATTCAATGGCTCTGGTGGAGCAAAAGATTCCGGTATAGTAGTAGTTGTTGCGGCGGAAGTCGATGGCGTTGCAGTCCCTGTAGTCCCCGTACTCGTTGTTGTTGCGTTACTCGTCGGCCGAATTAAACTCCACGATGGTGTCGCGTACAGTGGTAATCCGTTTATCGACTCTCCGGAATACACGGACGCGCTCCTCCACTCTATGTAAAAACTAAGTGGAAATTGAAACAAAGTCGATGGCGGAGTCGTATCTATTTTCACTAAAAATGAGAGGGCAGAAGACGCGGGAACGACAAAATCACCTTCCTTGAAAGAAAAATTAAAAAATTGACTAGTCCCCGGTATCGGATTGACCGTTGTCCCTATCTGAACGCCGGTAGACGAGCTATAAAGACGAACGGCTGTGAAATCAGTTGAAGCATATTGAGAGCATCCTTGACATACTAGATATAGAGAAGAGAGCGATATATTTTTCGCAGTAGAATTAGCAATGGAAAAGCTTGCCACCGAGACATTGGAAGCGCCGCGAACAATTGGGTCGCGCGTTAACGCAAGCGTTGAGATCGTCGCTTGCAGTGATCCGGCAACAATTGCTGGAGCGGTTGTCGTCGTCGCATTACTGGAAGGATTTACACTTGCCGATCCGCTCGTCTGCGGCGGCGCAATGACTGGCGGTAACAAAACAATCGGCAACGGGCTTACTACCAAAGGAACTGTTTCAACTGGAGACGAAATTGGCAAAATCGTCGGCGAAGACGTAACTTCAATTATCGTTAATGGCAGAATTTGGGTTATCTGTTTTGACGTTTCCTTTTGAATCTCTTGCGCGACATCCGGAGTTATTTCTTCATTATTGTTCAATTCTTCCGCTAAGAGTTCGTTCATTTTTTTAATCATATTCGCGTCAACTCTCCCGACTGTTTTCAATCCATATTTTTTTTGAAATTTTTTAACCGCCGTTTCGGTTAAAACGCCAAAATAACCGGTAACCGCTTTTTTTGAAAGAAATTCGGGAAACTGTTCCGCCAAAAAGGTTTGCGCTTCTTTCACGTCATCGCCTTTCATACCGCGCCGCAATTCCCGTGTAAATTTTATATTTTCTATCTCTTGCCGCGACACTTCAATATCTTTTTTTGATGTTTCAACTTGTCCTTTTAGTTCGCCGATTTGTCGTTGGAGCAACTTAATCTGTTCCTGAAGTTGCTGAATTATATTTTGAAGCCCGGATACCGATTTCGGCAACGCGCTCTGCCCTAAAACAAAAATAGGCGCGATAAATAAAATCGTCGCCATGATGAACAATAATCTGCGCATAGAGTTTATTAATTATTATATTAAGTATATCCTATTTTTATCGCGCAATGATAATTTATCCACCTCGCCATTTTTTCTATTCTACCATCGAGCAAACGAAACGAATATATTCTCTCATCTCACGCATAGAGATAGATAGAAAAATGTATTTTTACAACATCGGGTTGGCAGTGGGGACAATAGTGTAGCAGTCGCCGAAGGCGACTGTATAATAAAGAAAAGGCGGTTGTAAAAATACATTTTTCTCTCTACTGTTATTTTCTAATCACCTCGAACGCGCCATTTTTAAGTTTAAGCAGAGTTGATGGCCGTCCGGCTATTTTTCCGGCATCATAATAAACAACTTTATTTCCAAAATATTTTTTGGCTTCAGCGATTGTTTTCGCTGGTTTTTCTCCTTCCCAATTGGCGCTTGGCGCCACAAGCGGACCGGAGATTTCCAAAACTTTCGTTAAAAATTCACTTTTGGGCATTCTGACAGCGATTTTTTTCGTCCCGCGATGAAGATAATTAAATTTTTTGTTCGGACACCTCAAAATAACACTTATTTTTGCCGGCCATATTTTTTTTAAAATTTTTTTATCCGCAACGGAGATTTTAATCCCCAAAATTTTTAAATCATTAAAATCAGAAATCAAAACTATCATCGGCTTTTTGAAATTTCTTTTTCTCAATGCGTAAATTTTTTCAATCGCGCTTTTATTCAGCGCCGAGCCGCATATTCCGTAAATCGTGTCCGTCGGCATAACTGCAGGCACACCTTCTTTCAAAAGCAATGCCAATTTGCGCCACGCCAACGATTGGCCGCCTTTGTATCCGCCAATCAAACCACTACTTTGAATAATCCGATGACAAGAAATACCAGGATTCCTATTCCGGGCTAATAGGTTGCCAACGGCTCTATACGCGCCACTTCTGCCTGCCTTTTGCGCCACTTCTCTATAAGTCAAAAATTTTCCTTTTTTGATCTTCTCAACCGCCATTAAAACTTTTCGTTTAAATTTCTCCATAGTCATTAGACTTGTTGCATAATGCTCATACAATTTTGCTCCGCGCGTTGGACGAAGTAAGAACCATTATACGACGAAAAAAAAATCAGGTTTATATTTCTGATTTAACTCGTTGCAATATAGAACTTTCGTTATAAACGCCTCCATTAAATGGAGATACTTGCGATTTCATTTTTATCATCAGATCGTCTAATTCAAGCCATTCAATCTTGCCTTTAATCCCTTCTGATTCTTCATCTCTTTTTTTCGAATTTTTAATTTCGCCATTGTATTCACAAAGAAAGTAAACGGTTGTTTTTTCAATTTCTGCATCTTCCCAGTTCGTGAACTGTCCAACGATTGAGCCGAGATAGCTCTTGATTTTAGCACGCACGCCAAATTCTTTCTCCAGGCCGAAAACAATCATTTCTTCGAGAGATTTGTTCGGCTCAACCGTCTGCCGCATAAGTGAATAGATATCGAGCGATCCTCTTACTCCTGAAAAATGGTGGCATAAAACCTGATTTTTTCCATTGACCACAACAGCGCCAACCGACAACTGAAACGGTTGTGATTTTTCACCTATAAAATAGTGATGTTGTTTACTCATATTTTTATTTTAGGCAATAATCTTTCAAAAATCAATCAAATATTCTAGCTCCGCGATGGGTTAAAAAATCTGTCTTTTATTTATTAGGCGATTTTCTGACTGGCTCCGGCGCTCGGACTCGAACCGAGAACCCATTGGTTAACAGCCAATTGCTCTGCCATTGAGCTACGCCGGAATGATAAAAATTAAAAATAAAAATTCTAAAAAACTTTTGAAGCAATATGGCGGGAGCGGGAGGAATCGGTCACGGATATTTTTCTGCTGAAAAATTCCGCGACCCCGGCTCGGCGCCAGTCGCGCCTCCGCCTTTCGATTCCTTGTAGCGCGCAATGATCGCAGTGCGCCTTCCAATCATATAGTATCCTTTTCATTCGTGGCGGGAGCGGGAGGAATCGAACCCCCGTTATCGGTTTTGGAGACCGACGTTCTGCCCCTGAACTACGCTCCCTCTTTTATAAATTCCAAACCCCAAGCACCAAATCCCAAACAAATTCCAAATCAGAAATCCAAGATGCCGATTTTATCGAGCATCCTCGACAGAGTCGGGACAAATGGAAACCAAATTCAAGATTAAAAATTTATCAATTATACATCTAAAATGAATTAATGGAATTATAAATAGTATAGAGAATAATCATAAATTGTCTATAAAACAAAAATCCGTTTTGCGGAACGGAAATTGACGATGATTTATTTCGCTTTATTATTGTTTTTGAATTGGCTGCACATTATTATCGCAAAATGCGCGGTCGAAAAATTCTCATCTCTATTTAATAATAAAAATACGGAATTACTATTCTTTACTTCGTTTCTTTATGCGCCGTGTGTTTTTTGCACCACGGACAATGCTTTTTCAGCTCCAAACGCTCTTTGCTTGTTTTTTTATTTTTGCGCGAATAATAATTAATCTGATGACATTCGCTACATTCAAATTTTATAAGATTATCTTGGGACACGATCAAAATTAAAAACTAAAAATGAAAAATTAAAAACTTAGAATAAAAAAAGGAATTAAAATTACAGTATCATAAACCAAAAAATATGTCAAACGATGTGATCACAGATCTATAATTATTACATCCATCCCTCAAAAACATCCTTACAAACTGAAGTTTGTAAGGATGTTTTTGAATTCAAACTAACGTATATAGAGATACACTGCGCCTTCTTTGCGCGCAAGTGGCCACGAGGGAAAAGGAAAAGCGTGCGATACCACGCGCGCTCCTGGTTTTAGCTCATTGCGTAATTTTTTCTCTAAATCCTTCATAATATAACCGATGCCGAAAACGAAGACTGCGTCATATTGCGAAAAATCGCATTGCCAAAAACTTTCCCAATGTATAAAAGCGCTCTCCGAGAGTCTTTCTTTTTTAATCGCGCGGCGCGACAGCCATACAAGCAACGGACTCACTTCATACCCACGCGCCTCTGCGCCAGCTTTCGCCATCGCAATAACTATTCTGCCGTCTCCTGATCCCAAATCCGCGGTTTTCATTCCCTGATGAATCTCAAGAAGCGCAATCATTGTTTCCACTGTTGCCCGATGCGTAGGAAGAAAAAGAGCGCCGCGCCATATCGGCGCCAACAAAAACAGCGCAACGAATAAAATAAATAGATACAACAGAACTTCCATATTCAATATACGCACAAAAGCCTAGGGGCGGAATTGAACCGCCGACCTTGTGCTTACCATGCACATGCTCTACCAACTGAGCTACCTAGGCAATATGGGCAGGCTAGGATTCGGTCACGGATAATTTTCTGCTGAAAATTTTCGCGACCCCGGCTCGGTCCGATGGCCATCGGACCTGCGCCTTTCGCCCCGCATGCGCGGGGCGCCCTGCGTATGCGGGGCGATTCCTCTTTTGCTGTTATATATTTTATCTCTATTTTTGCTTTTTAATTTTTAATCTTTGATTTTTCTATGGGCAGGCTAGGATTCGAACCTAGGAAGGCATAAGCCAACGCGTTTACAGCGCGTCCCATTTGGCCACTTTGGTACCTGCCCAAAATAAGTGAATAACTAAAAACTAATAGTGAAAAATGAAATATGGGGAAATACAATTCAAAATCCAAAACACAAAACTTAAAACAAAGAAAAGCAAATCATGAATCAAAGATCAAACACAAAAAGAAATGAAAAGTGAAATGCAGAGAGATAAAATAAAAAATGAGCCGTGGAGCCGGAGGTCGGATTCGCCACAGCATACGTGGGGCGCCCTGCGAACGCGGGGCGAACTGACGACCTACGGTTTACAAAACAGTTGCTCTACTTCACCTCGCCAAATTTGCCAAAGCCGGAGGTCGGATTTGAACCGACGACTTGCTGTTTACAAAACAGCTACTCTACCGCTGAGTTACTCCGGC
>CAZVCF010000028.1:0-12790 GCA_964626355.1 uncultured Gammaproteobacteria bacterium | reverse complement strand
TACGCAGTCCCGCCCCAGTTTTGCAAAGAAGTATCAAATTTATTTTCTGATTTTACCAGTTCAAATGTTGCGAACTATATCGTTTGTCTTATTGCAAAACTGGAGCGGGACTGCAATATTAGTGTCCCCACCGCCAACCCGATGACAGAAAAATGCATATTTCGTTCTCCGTAAACTAACACACTGCATGCAATCTCGCTATCTGACATTTCTCGTAAATTTTTTTCCTCCGCGAACCAAAGCACTACTCAAATATTTTGTGGTATTTTCTATCTATTTTATTTTTTTCCTTTTCGCTGGACGAGGAATATATTTTACTGACCCGGATAGTTTTTATCACGCAAAAATATCATTGATGATGAACGAAGCGCTACAAGAACGTCCATTACAACTGCGCGCTCTCTTTCCGACCGAATTGCCTTGGATGCAGTTTTCTTCGTTAAAAAACAATTTTGTCGATCATCACTGGCTTTTTCATCTTGCGCTTATTCCATTTCTCTCTCTCCCGAATGATACGGCAATTACCGACCCCGCTCTTATCGAAATCGATCCGATCTTAAAATTCAAAATTGCCATTTCGTTTTTCGCCGGTATATTCGGCATCGTGCTGTATTACGCGCTTTCGTGGCACACAGTACGATTTCCGTTCGCTTTTGTCTTTTTGCCGCTTACTTCACTTTTTATTGTTGGACGCTTTATCAATATACGGACACTTGCGCTTGCCGCCGCCCTGCTTCTCCTTATGTATATCGCCGTCGCGCGGAAAAAAAATTTTCTTCTTTTTTTCCTTTCGATGATCTATGTATGGCTCCACGGCAGTTGGCCGCTCGCGATCGTGCTTATTATAGAATATTATGTAGCGTTGTATATTCACACATATTACATTGCTCCTCGCTCATCGCCTCTTTATTCGTTTCGCGCCATAATCACCTTCCTAAAAAATTGCGACAAGAAACCGTTCTTCGCCGTTATCGGCGGACTCGTTGCCGGACTCGTTATCAATCCTTATTTTCCCTATAATCTCTCATTCTATCTCTATCAGACATCAATGGTGGCGTATAGCGGCAAAGTGATGATTGGCGCTGAATGGCATCCAACCGATAGTTTTCAATTTCTTAAAAATTCATTATTCCCGTTCCTTCTATGGATAATTACTTTTCCTTTTTTTCTCACTTCACTCAAAAAACATTCGTTTCGCTCATATTATCTTGCAATCCTTTCAACAACCTTTTTACTTCTCACAATAAAATCTCTCCGCTTCTCTGATTATTTCACGCCGTTCAGTATCCTTTTCGCCGGGATGATGTTCAACGCAATGTCGTTAGAACAGTTTTGGCATATCGCTATTTCAAAAATCAATAAAATGCGACGCGCGTCATGGCGATCTCTCGATTTTTGGCTCACGTGCTATATCGCCGTCTGTCTTATTATTTTGATTATTACTCCTTTTATTTCAATTTTTTCGTATCTCAATAAATACACGCTCTCATTCGCGACAAAAAATCCGACAACGCGATCGCTTTTTTCAATGCAATCGGTAAGCGCTTTTCTTAAAAATACGACCGCGCCGCGTTCCATTGTTTTCCATAGTATGTGGGATCTCTGGCCGCAACTTTTCTATTTCAACGATTATAATTACTATATCAATGGACTCGCGCCAATGTTCCTCAATAAATACAATCCTCAACTATATGAAACGATGGATGAGATTATCTACAATACCTCAACGGAACCATTCGCGTCCTCAATAAAAAATAATTTTTCCGCTGATATCGTGCTCACGGAAAAAACACGCCCCACAAAATTCGTCGAACGCATTGAGAAAGACCCGTCAGTCAAAAAAATTTATTCTGATGTATGGTTTAATGTGTACCGGATTGAGGGCGTGAAGTAAGGTATACGCTATATTGTTTCGCTAAGTTATTTCCGTGAATGATATAACTAATATAATTTAAAAATTAAAATTTAAAAATCAAAATGACAATTTAAAATGTTAAAATTATTTTTTATCTTTTTTTAAATTCATCTTTGCATTTTGAGATTTACATTTTGCATTTGTCATAGTCCATAATTCTTAATTCATTATTCACAATTCAATTTTTCATTTTACATTGTAATTTTGCATTTTGATTTTTGAATTTTACATTTGAAACATGTATTTATCTGTTATCATTCCCTGTTACAATGAAGAAAAAACGATTGAGCAGACACTTGAAAAAGTGGTAAACTATTGTGCGCAAAAACAATTTCCGTATGAAATCATCGTGGTTAATGACGGATCAACGGATAATTCAAAATCAAAAATAAAAAATACTTCCGCTCTACTCCTTGAAAATAACGAAAATAAGGGTAAGGGTTACAGCGTGCGGCGCGGCATGCTTTCAGCGCGCGGGGCGATTCGCCTTTTTCTTGACGCGGATTATTCCACCTCAATCGAACATTTCGATTCTATTGAAAAAGAGATAAAAAACGGCGCCGATGTTGTTATCGGATCCCGTAATCAAAACGACGCGCGCGACGCGCGCATTGCTGTCGCGCAATCATTCATAAAACAATTAAGCGGTATGGCGGGAAATCAACTCATCCAATCAGTGCTTCTCCCCGGAATCTGGGACACGCGGTGCGGTTTTAAAGCGTTCACCGATCGCGCGGCGCATTCGATTTTTTCACGAGCCGTGATTAACACATGGGCATTCGATGACGAGGCGCTTTTTCTCGCGCGTAAAATGAAGATGACAATAAAAAAAATCCCTGTTGAATGGCATAATAATTCCCATTCTCGCGTAAAATGGTATGATTATTGTATGACCTTGCGCGATCTCATCAAAATACGCCTCGCGCACCGATTGATATGAGAATAAATCAAAAAATCAAAATGCAACCATCAACGATAAATCAACGAATAACGAATTTTATACGAATTTACGAATAAGAAGAGAATACAAAACTTTATTCTGGGACAGTCCCCAAAAAATGACACTCTATAAGCCGCGCAAATAAAGGGTTACAGATTGATTTTTTCAATTTGTGATGATTTCGATGAATTTTGATTGAAAATTAAAAATTTTGCATTTTGCATTGTCATTTTTCATTTTGATTTTTTCATTTTGAATTTACTATTATGCCCGACTCTTGCGCAAATCTCAAACACGAATACGAATCCCTCCAACGGCTCGCCGACGAATATATCGTCGTCTACCTCCGCGTCCGCGATTCAGGGGATCTCACGGAAGCAAAACAGCTGAAAAAGGAACTAACACAGAAAAGAGACGAAGTATGGAAACTGCTCTGCGGTGAACAGTACGAAAAGCTTGAAAAAGAGTTCAACCGCCAAGTAGATATCCTGGTAAACAAAGGTTTTCCTGCTTTAACGAAGAGAAAAGAACAAGAATTCAGAGCAATCTTCACACCCCTTAGAAAACACCTCTTCAAACTCTCCCGAGAGAAATTCCCTGAAGGACATATTCCTTTTATCATTGTTCCGAGCGAGAAACTGCTTTCGCTTCAAAAGAAGGTTTCACTTATGGAGGTGGAGGGGGAGAAGGGGTATACTGTACTTGATCTTTCGGAACTTAAAACAGCTGAAGGGGTAGAAATTCCAGAATCACTCGTCTATCTAACCGTTGATGTTGAAAACGGCAAGGCGATGCTTGGCAAGAGTCCGAATAAATCAGTAGAACACTTCAGAGAAGAGTATCGTTTTTCGCTCACAGTCGAAGAAGGAGTTGCGTTTATCCTTTATTATCCGGAAATTCTCAAAGACCACAATATAGACTTGCCTGGCTCTCGTTTCGGCGATGGCAAGGCCGCGGATTTATGGCTCATCGTCGGGGGTAGGCTGGGGCTCGACTGGCACTGGGCGAACTACTCGGATGCGAAGTGGGGTTCGGCGTCCTGCGGTAGGAGAGTATAGTTTATTTTCTACTTTCTAAATTCTATTAAATAATTGTATGCGATTTTCTAAAATGGTACCTTTTTTAAATAAAGATTCTATGGCGGACAAGAAAAAAAATAAAAATGAAATAGCGCATAAAAAAATGGAAAAATGCGTTCAGATTCCTGAACTGCAATTTATAAAACTGCTTTTTGAAAAATTTCCTCAAGCGGAAATTTATCTTGTCGGCGGAACGGTCCGCAATACCTTGATGGGTCGCGCGCATTCAAAAGATTATGATTTTGTCGTGCGCAACATTCCGATAACCGATATACAAACACTACTTAAAAAATATGGCTCAATCGATCTCGTGGGCGCGCAATTTGGCGTTTTGAAATTTGTTCCAAAAGAGAGCAGATTGCCGCACGCGATTGACATCGCGCTTCCACGACGAGAAAAACCGTTCGGCACTGGCGGTTATCGAGACATCGAAGCGCAATGCGATCCATCTTTGCCGATTGAAGACGATTTGTCGCGCCGCGATTTTACTTGGAATGCGATCGCCTATTCGATACGCGACAAAAAAATAATCGATCCGTTTAATGGCGTGATCGATTTAGAACATAAGATGGTGCGCGCGGTCGGTAATCCAGATGAACGTTTTCGCGAAGATTATTCGCGCCTCTTGCGCGCGATCCGTTTCGCCGCATCGTTTGGATTTACAATCGAACAAAAAACCGAAAAAGCGCTTATTGAATCAGCTGAACATATTCATAATGAACGAATGGTAGTGGGGAAAAAAGAACGAATCGTTCCGTATGAAATTATTTCCCGCGAATTTTTGAAAGCGCTTGTTGCCAATCCATTAAAAACAATTGAACTCTATGAAAAAACAGGACTCCTCTTCCGTATTATACCTGAATTGCAATCGATGAAAAATTGTCCACAGCCTCCAGAATATCATTCGGAAGGAGACGTGTGGACGCATGCGCTTATGGCGCTTGAAAAGGTCTCCAGCGATTCATTCAAAAAATTTTTCAAGCAGACGCCTTCAGCGGAACTTATTTTTACGGTCCTGCTCCACGACATCGGAAAACCGCCAACATTGAAAACACCTGAACGAGACGGCACTAATCGCATTCGTTTTGACGGCCACGATCTTGAAGGATCGAAAATCGCCGAGGAAATCTGTAAACGATTGCGCGTTGACGCGGCGGATATGAGCGTCTCAACAGAACGAATCGTGTGGCTTATTCGTCATCATCTCTTCACGCTCAATACCGATCTCGAAAAAGTTAAAAAAACAACGATTGAAAAATATTTTTTTAACCCGCTCGTTCCCGGCGAAACGCTTCTGCAATTAACCTTCGCGGACGCAAGCGCCGCGATTCCGCGAAACGGTATCCCCGATCTCGAGAATCTTAAAAAAACAATCGATCTGATACGCGAACTCGCGCAATTAAAAAAAGAACGCAAAACGCTCCCTCCTCCTCTTTTGAACGGCAATGAAATTATGGAAATTCTAAAAATAAAAGAGGGTGCTTATGTCGGAAAAATTATCAATGAATTGCGCGAAGCGCAATTATCAAAAAAAATAATCTCCAAAGAAGAAGCCGAAAAATTCATTCAACAATTCAAAAAATAACGATTTAATTGTATTACAACATTCTCACATTCTCAAGAATGTGAGAATGTTGTAATACAATTAAAATAAAAATATGAAAACAGCAAAACAATTGGAGAGATACTTTAAGGGCGCGGCAAATCATCGACGGATCAATATCTTATTTTTAATCGCTAAAAGCAACGGAATGACCTTGGAAGAGATAGCCGAATCTCTCAACGGCAATATCAAAACGATTTCGGAACATACGAGACGGCTTGTGCAGGCTGGTCTTTTAAATAAAAAATATGAAGGTCGAAAAGTCGAGCACTCTCTTTCGCCGTACGGAGAACAATTCGTCAATTTTGCAAAGCGATTTTAATAACAACGAATAACTATAAAATGACATTCTCACATTCTCAAGAATGTGAGAATGTCATTTTATAACATCTTTTTTTCTTTCATAAACTCTATAATCTGCTTCGTCAGCGGTACCGCGGCATCGCTCCCTTCTCCGCCATTTTCAACCATCACGGTGATCGCGTATCGCGGCGCTTCATATGGAAAAAATCCGGTAAACCACGAATGAGGGCGAACGCCTCTTTTTGTTTGCGCGGTTCCTGTCTTCCCCGCAATCGCAATCGGCAACGCATTAAGTGATCGCGCGCTTCCGTCAGTGATCGCGCGGCGCATTCCCTTTCGCACGATCTCTATATTTTTTAACTCAATACCTTCTATCGAACTTGTTTTGTATTGATTTTTTTCTGAAACGACAAGGTGCGGTGTAACAAAAATTCCTCCATTCGCGAGAAACGCGGTAAAACGAGCGATCTGTAAAGGCGTCACCAAAAAATCTCCTTGTCCAATCGCAAGATGATAGGTATCGCCAATATACCACTGCTCATCCTTCGTCCGTTTTTTCCAATCTTCATCAGGAACCAACCCTTCACTTTCATTCGGCAAATCAATCGCGGTCAATTTTCCGAATCCAAAAAAATCAAGATATCGTTTCATGCGATCAATACCAAGCCCTTGAAAACGGCCATACCCTCCACCAATGTAATAAAAAAATGTATTAATTGATTCGGCGAGCGCGCGAAACACATCAACACGTCCATGTCCGCCAACTTTCCAGTCCGGGAAAAACCATTTTCCATATTGAATGCCTCCTGTACTTAAAACGGTTGTCGTTGCGGTAATAATTTTCTCCTGAAGCGCGGTGAGCGCGAACGCTGGTTTAATAACCGATCCGGACGGATATTCTCCTGAAATCGCGCGAAAATAAAATGGATACGAAGTATCGCTGAAAAAATCAGCGATGTTTTTCGTCGTATCATTCAAAAAATTATTATCATAACTTGGAACGCTTGCGATAGATACTAACGAACCGTCTCGTATATCCATAACAATCACTGAAGCCGCGGGAACGCCATACCTCCTTTTATAATTTTTAAGCGTCTGATATACCATCTCCTGCAATTTTCCATCGACCGTCAACGTTATCGCATCCCCCGCGCGCGGCGCGCGATATGAAATCATATCAAGCTGTCGTCCTATTTTATCATTCTCAATAACCGATTCTCCGCGCGTTCCACGCAATAATTCATCATAACGATATTCTATTCCTGACTTGCCGATCAAGTCCGACAAAAGATATGGAGCAACACTTGTCGCTCGCGACGCATAGTCCTGTTCCGTCACGCGTCCGATATATCCAAGAATATGTGCGAACGATTCGCCATAAATGTAACGCCGTTTAAAATTGAGTTGCGCGTTCAACCATCGCATCTCATCCTCAAGCGCAGTAAAACGCAAAAATATCTCATACGGAATATCGCTGATCGACTCCGGAAGATACGACTTTTTCGCAAGAGCTTTTTCTATTTTTTGCATCAATGTATCATCGAGAATGATACGCGCGCGCGCCAAAACGTTCTGCCGTTCTGTCGCATCTTTCGGGAAATCGTTATAGCTCAAAAAAAGCGTAAAAACCGCTTCATTTTCAAGTAATGGTTGATTATTTTTATCATAAATAATCCCCCGCTGACTATGTACCGGAATCACGCGCTCACGATTTCCTTCCGCATTGCGACGCAACGCATCACCTTGATAAAGCGCTAAATAAAAAATGCGCGCTAAAAAAACGGTTAAAATACCAATAAACAAAAATTGTATGACGCGAACGCGCGCGGATAACACAACTGGCGATAACGCCTCTTTCGACGCGTATTCAAGTGGAAAATAATCCCCTTCGTCAATTCCAACTTTTCTCTTTGAAAACGCCATGCCATAGATACACAAAAATAAACGAAAGAACAAGGAAAAACATCGTCGTTATGAAGTAAGACGCTATAAAATAAAAATAGTTTTTTGCAATGAGTGCATTGCGCGACATATACACTCCATGTATGAGGTAGATTATCGCGCTATAAATAATTAACGCGCCGCCATTCACTATAATCGCGCCGTACTTTTCGAATCGTATATTTTTTTCAAAAAATGAATGAGCGTAGTATGCGACGATGAACGGTATAAGAAAAAAACCGAAAAAATACGGCGATACTAATTCCTGTAATAATCCAGCGACGAGGAAAACGATGAGCGCGCTTTTCCTATTATACCATTTATAGATAATGCAAAAAATAAAAAGTAAACTAACCGCATTATTCAAAAAATAATACTGAAAAATATAAATAATGAATAAATAAAGATAAGGCATTGTAAAAAATAAATCCTAATATCTAAATCAGAAATCCGAAACAAATTCTCCGCCTAAGGCGGATCCGCCTCTGGCGGAAAATGACAAAAATCTAAAATTCAAAACAAGAGTGGAATTCGAAATACGAAACCGTTTTGGTCATTTGGATTTTGCCCGGCCTTCGTAGCCGCCTTTCTTCGCCTTCTTCTCTGCTCTCTCCGTAGTAGTTCGAATGGCTACGAAGGACTGGAATAGCTACTTCGGCGGAGTAGGCAATTTAGATATTGTTTCGGATTTCGAATTTCGAATTTCGGATTTTTATTACTATTAGGGGATTATCTCTACTCTTCTTTTCCTAACGGGAGCACGATAGCCACTGTTCTCAAATTTTCTAAAGATGCTGACGGTTCGATAATCGCTGTTTTAAAAAAACTTCCTTCGTGTTGTTCAACCTGCTTAACGCGTCCGACTGCTATATTAAATGGCATCGTATCGTTTAAATTGCTCGTGACTGCCATATCTCCTTCTGTCACCGACGCGTCTGGCAGAATAGAGTTCACTTCAATCGTTTTACTGAATGAACTGCGCGCGATACCGCTTCCAAAAAATGATTCGACAGTCGAAGTGCGATTACCGACAAAGTCCACTATCGCAGAAAAATAGACGCTTTCATACGGCGCCATATATGAAGAAGTGTCTTTTACGTATTTTATCCTGCCAACCAATCCTCCGTTTTCGCGTATAACCGCATATCCCTCTTGCACGCCGTCCGCGCGTCCTTTGTCGATACTATAATATCCTTCCGCAGTATCTTTGAGGAGGACTGTTGCGCGCATCGTACGATAATTATGTTCAGTGAGGAATTGATCAAGGCGCGCGTTGTACGACTGTTCCGCAAAACGAGAACGCAACAAAGATATTTCTTGTTCGAGACCGGCGATGCGATTCTGAAATTGTTCGTGCGTCTGCCTATCGGCGCCGACGAATCGTGATCGAAGCGAATCAAAAAAATATGCTATCTTAGAAAAAAAATAATTATCAAATGCAATCTGTTGTCGCGTAATAATAAAAATAAGTAAAATAAGCGCGACAAAAATACCGACGATTCGTCGGATATTTTTTTTACGATTATCGCGAAAAGAAAAAAACATACGAATAGGAGATTAGCTTTTAGGGGATTAGGAAACTAGGAATAAAATAAGATTTTCGATATCTGATACGCTATCTCCGCACTATATCTATTATTATATACATCTATTAAACGGCCGTGTAGATAGTGTATATAATTGATGAGCGGCTATTTTACTTCAAATTTTTAGACAAAGATTAAATGTTCAAGGTTTGTGTTTTAAAATGTATCATTAAAGGATCATTTTTAAATTTGAAATTAGGAATTTTAGAAAATTCGTTAACTCGTTAATGCGTTAATTATGTAATAAATAATTTGTATTTCGCTTTTAACCATTAGTGGTTTCAACTTTTAACTATGTCCTTAATATACCTCACGGCAATGATGCGAGCATCATGACTATTCGGTAATCTTTCTGAATACGGAGCGTATATTGTTTTGAAGCCAAGTCGGGCCGCTTCTTTGACGCGCCGCTCCGTTTCACGCACGCTTCGTATTTCGCCGCCAAGACCAATTTCTCCGATATAAACCGTGTCCGGCGGCAAGACGCTATCATTAAGCGAAGAATAAACTGCGGCGGCAACCGCCATATCAAGCGCGCTTTCCTCAGTTTTAATACCGCCCGCGAGATTGAGATACACGTCAAATTGGCCCAAGGGCATCTTGAGCCGTTTGCTTAATACCGCAAGAATCAACTGTAGACGATTTTGATCAAATCCAATTGAACGCCTTTGCGGATAACCGAAATGTGTTTTCTGAACCAATGCTTGTACTTCGACAACGAACGCGCGACTTCCCTCAATCACCACGCCGCGACTCGCGCCAGAATGATTTTGTTCACGGCTTAAAAATAATTCCGACGGATTCTGAACTTCCGTAAGACCTTTCTCCCGCATCTCAAAAATACCGACCTCGTTTGTAGCGCCGAACCGATTTTTCGTCGCGCGCAATAAACGCAAATCATAATTTTCATCGCCTTCAAGATATAACACGACATCAACAAGATGCTCAAGCGTTTTGGGTCCCGCGACCACGCCTTCTTTTGTAATATGCCCGATAATAAATACGGGGATTTGACGATGCTTCGCCCACAATAATAGCTTTTGTGTACACGCGCGAATCTGCGTGACGCTTCCGGCCTCATTATCAAATTCACCGGAATACATTGTTTGAATAGAATCGATAATCACTGCATCCGCCTGCATCGTTTCCAATAATTCAAAAATGCCATCTACATTCGTTTCTCCTAAAAAATAAACATCATGATCCGCGAGACCGAGCCGCGCGAATCGCATCTTAATCTGTTCGCCGGATTCTTCCCCGGAAACGTATATCACTTTCTTTTTCTGTTGCGCAACCGCTGAGCTGATCTGCAAAACCAACGTTGATTTTCCAATCCCCGGATCGCCGCATAATAAAATAATACTGCCGGCAACGAGTCCGCCGCCAAGCACGCGATCAATTTCCGTAATGCCTACTTTCACGCGCGGATAGGTTTGGTGATCAATCCGTGAGAACGGAACAAGCTCCGATTTATTCAAGCGCGTTTCGCGATCGTGGCTTTTATTCACGGATATATTCTGTTCTTTAAGCGTCCCCCACGCGTTGCACATCGCGCATTGACCGGACCATTTCGGAAAATCGTTCCCGCACTGCGCACACACATATACCATCTTTTGCTGAATTTTTGGCATAGTAACGATAAATGACGAACGCCTTCATTCTATCAAAACAAACAAAAAAAGAAACCATCAGTTTTTCTCAAAAAATCGCGGCGCTATCAATCTCTGCGTTCTGCAAAAATCTGCAGAGGCTCGACCTCTGCAGATTGTAAACAGGTGAATAAACAATTGCTCATTTTTTGTTGTGTCGTACAATGTTAGTATGAAAAATGATATTAACCATTGGCTTAAAAAATTTCTTGAGCATATTGAAATTGAAAAAGGCCGTCGGCCGAATACGGTTAGAAATTATACATTCTATCTCGAACGTTTTTTCGCGTGGGGAAAAATTAAGCAACCAAAAGATATTACGCTTGATAAAATAAAATTGTTTCGATTATGGCTCAATCGCCTTCCCGCGAGACCGTCAACTGCGACACAACAAAAAAATACATTAAAAAAAACAACGCAAAATTACTATCTCATTGCTCTGCGGACATTTTTAAGATATTGCGCGAAAGAAGATATCGCGACGCTCGCGCCGGAAAAAATAGAACTCGCAAAAAATGAAGAACGACAAATACATTTTTTAGAAGGACGAGAAATTGATACTTTACTTGACGCGCCGCTTTCAATACAAAAAGCGGAGGAAATTAAGTTGCGCGATAAAGCGATCCTCGAAATTCTTTTTTCAACCGGTATGCGCGTTTCAGAATGCGCGTCGCTTAAACGAACAAACATCAATTTATCAAAAGACGAGTTCGCGATATTCGGAAAAGGAGGAAAATGGCGAACAGTCTTTCTTTCAAATCAAGCAAAATTTTGGATTAAAAAATATCTTGAGAAGCGAAAAGATAGTGCGCCATTCTTATTTGTCGCATACGATAATAGGACAAAAAACGATTCTAAGCAAAAAACTCTGACACCTCGTTCCATTGAACGAATCGTACAAAAGTATAAAATGATTGCGGGCATCGTAAAAAAAGTGACGCCGCACACCTTACGACATTCATTCGCAACCGATCTTCTGCAAAACGGAGCGGATATCCGTTCAATCCAAACAATGCTCGGTCATGAGAATATCTCCACAACTCAACTCTATACGCATATCACTAATCCGCATCTGCGAGACGTGCATAAAGCATTCCACGGCACGCAACGAAATAACCATCACGCTTGACAGGTATAAGAATTTTTTGTTATATTAAATTTAATTTTTGTTCTCATTTTACATTTATTGCGCTTTGCCCCTCGAAGCTCCGATAGCAATCGGAGCGAAGTGGGGCCCTCATAGCTTCCTCCTTCGCTCAAATTGCTATTTGAGCTTCGGAAGGACGAGCCGGTGCTTAATCAATAACACGCTCGCCCCTCGAAGCTCCGATAGCAATCGGAGCGAAGTGGGGCCCTCATAGCTCAATGGACAGAGCATCTGCCTTCTAAGCAGGAGATGGAGGTTCGATTCCTCCTGGGGGCAATGGAATAAAAAGATGAACCGTGGTTGGAAATAACACTGAAATAATTACGCACTTTGAGGAATCGAAAGCCGGAGAAAAAATTTTTAGCAAAAAATTTTTTTGAGGCGGGGTCGCGACCTCATACGAGCGACGGCGAGTATGAGAGTTGTGACCGATTCCTCCTGGGGGCAAAGGACATATGAATAAATCGCGATCGGAGATAACTCTGATACTATTGCGCACTGCAAGGAATTGCCCCGCGAATGCTGGGCGATTCCTCCTGGGGGCAAGGGGAAATAAAATCAAAATGTAAATCTCAAAATGCAAAATGACAGTCTAAAATTTTAAAATGAATTTAAAAACTATGTTTA
>CAZVCF010000027.1:0-13269 GCA_964626355.1 uncultured Gammaproteobacteria bacterium | reverse complement strand
TTTAAAAGCCACGCGACAACTGCAATTAAAACGAGCGCACACCCCTTTTTAAGAGTAATCGGTTCTCCAAAAAGAATGAGAGCGCCGACTATAGTAAAGAGCGGCATAAGCGCGACAATAAGCGGGGCTATTTTTGAGATGTCCGTAGACGGAGAGGCGATAAGCCGTGTATATAAAAGTGTTCCGATTCCATTAAGCGCTCCAGCCGCAAGTCCAATCAAAATAATTTTTAACGAAAATATTGTTTTTTCGCTGGATGTGGAAATAAGAACAGTGAGACTCATTACGAATGTGACGCAGGATATATATACCGCGCTCCATGCCGGACTGACGCTGGCATATTTCATTACTAACGGCCATAAACCAAAACATGCTGCCGTGATAACTGCTAATAAGAAATTCATTTATTTTTTCCCTCTTCCCGCGATTGATCAAACAATTCTTTTCTCAATCGATGAAATTCATCCATAATAAAATGCGCGTTGTTAGGACTAATGCCCGTATTAATAAGAAAAGCAATGAATTTGATTGATGGATTAAAATATGCGACATTTTCATAGGTAAATATAGAATAGTCAAGTCCTTGTTCGGTTTCAAGAGGATATTTTTCATAAAATTCTATCAATCGACTATATTCATCAAAAACGAATTCTAAAATATGATCGGTTGCATTATCGTAGACAACCAAGACATATTTTTTATCCTCAATAAACAATTCTTCAACTTCAAAAGGATTATCAAGAGGAATAACGTTTTTATTTTCTTCCATAAAGGATATATCTCCTTGCCTACCGTCAGGCAGGCCTTTTGTAATGAACGTTGTTTACAGAAAGACTAGCGGATTTTTTGTATCAATTTTTGTTCGCCGATAGTAAGGGCTAAATTAACGAGCCAGTACAAAATAAGCCCGCTTGGCAGAGTGACGCCGATAAAAACAGTCATCAGCGGCATCATAATTTTCATTTGTTTATTCATCATCGACATCATACTTTCGTCTTTTGTTCCCGGTTTTCCTTCAATTTTTTTGGGAATCGTCGGTTGCGGAAGCATTTTCATCTGAAGATATTGTAATCCACCAGTGAGAAGCGCGAGAAGCGGTAACGGTTTTGCGAGATCAAGAAAACCGAATGCGATATGGTTCATTATTTCTCCTTTAATACCAACGGTAAATACTTTATAGAGCGCAAAGAGAACAGGAATTTGAATAATAAGCGGAAGGCATGAAGAAAATGGATTTACTTTATTTTCTTTATAAAGCCGCATTGTCGCTTTCATCAATTGTTCTTTTTCGTTTTTGTATTTTTCTTTTAATTCTTCAATTTTTGGCTGAAGTTGAGCGAGATTTTTTTGCGCTTTGAGTGCACGCAATGAAAAAGGCAACAAAACAAGTTTTACGAGAATAGTAATAAGAATAATCGCGACACCGAGATCGTTCCCCGGAATCGTTTTATAGAGCCATTCGAGTAACGTTTGTAGCGGTTCGTAAAATATATTCATTCTTTATCATAAAGATGTTTCGCGAGCCATTGTTCTATTTTTTTCCTCCGTTTTTCGTCTTGAAGAAGTTTAATAATTTCCGGATGATACGAGGTTATCTCTATAAGAAATACGCAAAATTTTTTTGCGAATCGTTCAATCCATTCGGCTTGTTTTTCGCGAGTGTCTGCGCCGTACGATTTCATAAGATCCGTTTGAACGACATTTTTTATTTTAACAGGGATATTTTCTCCTGATTTTTTAAGTTCATTGTGTTCCATAACAGTATTAAAATTAAGATTAGTATACTCTTTATCACATTTTTGTCGAGTCACGGAATAGGAAATTAGCTTTTTCCGCCGAAGGCGGATCCCCGCCTGAACTAAGTCGGGCAGGCGCCTCCCGCCAAAGGCGGGTCGCCTCTGGCGACAGGCGGAAGGGTATAGCCACTAGGGTATAGGAATACAAAAAAATTTCTAATTATATAATTTTTAAAAATAATTCGTTAATCCGTTAACTCGTTAATTAACAATAAATAATTTCTTTTTACTATAAACTTTTCACTATTAATTATTCACTATTTTAATACGTTGGGTGGGATTCTTTTTTCTTTGTTCCGCGCGCGAAAAGGCGCGCGAGCGCGAATAAAAGACTGGATAAGCGATTCATATAAGAAAGTATATTGTGATCAACTGTATATTTTTGAGCGCATTGCGCGACACGACGTTCAGCTCTGCGCGCGACCGCGCGCGCGAAATCGAACCACGACGATTGAATTGAGGATCCCGGAATAATAAATGAATGGATCGAAGTAGTTTTTTTATCAATAGAATCAATGAGCTGTTCGAGCGCGAAAATTTTGTCCGCAGTCAATTTCGGAACGGTTCGCGCGTATGGTTCGCGATAGAGCAATGAAGCGCACTGCGCTTGAATAATAAAGAGGTCGTTTTGTATCGCAAGAATTGTTTTTTTAAACCGATTGCCGATTTTCCGCGTGCGCGCGATGCCAAGAACACTGTTTAATTCATCAAGGTCGCCGAGCGTCTCAAACACAATATTGTTTTTCGGAATTTTTTTTCCGCTAACCATACTCGAACCGTCATCGCCTTTTCGCGTGTAGAATAAAGTCACGTATGAATAGTTAATAGTGAAAAACGAAAAGTTGAGAGTGAAAAACTTGAATACAGAATTAAATGGGGGCTATTACAAATGTAAAAATTAAAAATCAAAATGAAAAATTTTAAAATTTCAGAAAAATAAAGTAATTCAGGAAATCAAAAAACTTTTAACTTTTGCATTTTGACTTTTGACTTTATTTATCGTTTGTTTTGGATTCTTATCTTTTCCGTCTCATGTAAAAGACAGATCCGCTTCCCGCCAAAGGCGGGTCGCCTCTGGCGACTGGCAGAGTACCTTAGATTTATTTTTTGCATTTTGAATTGTCATTTTGATTTTTGATATTTCAATTTTACATTTACTTCATTATCACTCCTATTATTTTTTCTCCGGTGAGATCGAGCGTTCCTTCTGCGGTGATCGTAATTGGTGATGGATTTTGCTGAAGAGAATTTGGAAATTCAATTGTCGTGGACGCGTGCGGAGCGAGGCGGCGTAATATTGGATAATCAAGCTTGCTATAACGTATCGGTGCTCCGTCGAACGATTCGAACGAAAGCAGAATATTATCTATAAAATCATCGGTTGTATTGGCGATATACACACGAGGCAGTTCTCCGTTGATCGTCTCAAGTGTAAGCGCTGAATTTCGCACATCAATGGATATAGAAGTATTTTCAATAATCATTCCTTGATGTGAAATTGTTGCGCGCAGTTCGTTGCTGTGCGCTGAAGGAATAAAATAACCCTTAAGAGTGATTTTTTTTGTCTCGTTACCTTGCAGTGAGGTTATTTTTTTAATAAGCGTTACGGACGACCGCGTATCTTCCCGTATAAAATTTTCAGGAAATTCAAGCGACGCGATAAGAAATTCAAACGTTTTTTGTGTTGTGTTTTTTATAAGCGCGCTGATTGCAAGAGGCGTGTACGCGAAAACATTTCGAGGGGATTCTATCTCAATCGTGAGAGAGGGAATTAAATTTATTTCATGCGAGGTATATTTTTTGAATAGGGAAGATATATCTTTGATAGAGAATTCCAAGTTTCCCGATATAGTTATTTGTTTTCGTGAGAGCGCCCGCCCGGTAAGGCCGATACGTAGAGAGTCGCGCGGAGCGATCGCGTTAATCGAAATCGCGCACCCGCGTTCAAAAATCGCACAGGGAATCGTTGAAGTGGAAAAGGTGAATCCGTCTGAAAAACGAAATTCTATTGACGCATTTTTAATTTCTATTTTTTGCGCGTTTTTAATCTCCGCGTACAGGGTTATTTCTTCTCCATTGATGCTTTCGCGCGGGCCAACGAGCGAAAAAATAATTTTGTCGATATCCGGTTTATCTCCAGAAATCCATAAAAAAAAATCCTAGTCCTCCGAAGAGGACTAGGATAAAACCGTAGACGATAATAGAAAATTTTTTTTTCATCACTATCTACTCATTATAATCAAGCGAAGTGAGTGAAATAAAATATGTATGTTCATGTTTTATTTTCGAACGAAGCTTGATTATATCGCTTTCGATATAATCAAGCGAAGTGAGTGAAATAAAATATGTATGTTCATGTTTTATTTTCGAACGAAGCGCAGAAAATACTTGGTCACTTACCCTCTATTTCTGTGGAGTTTCTTGAGGTGCTGGAACTTGTGGCTGAGGAACTGGCGCTGGTGCCGGTTGTTGTTGAGCTTGTTGTTGCATCGGAAGCGGTGGAATCGCTCCCGAACTAATCAACTGTTGTTGTTTGATGAATTGCGCAACCTGAGAATCATCTCGCAATGGCATAATCGAAATAATTGCTTGCTTAAAAAGCATTATTTCATCTTTTGGCTGTGGAAGTGTAGTGAGAATACTTTGTAGGGATAATTGTGGTTGTTTATCTTTTTCTTCCGCCGGTTGCACTTGTATGAAATAAACATTTTTAAGCGTAACCGTGTTCGCCGTAGTGCGCGTTAAACGTCCAAAATAAATTTGTCCGGAATCAAGCGAAACCGCAAAATATTGTTTCGCTTTTTTCTTCGCGACAAAAAATTGATAAAAGAAACTTCCGAATAACAGAACGAGAAGTATGATGACCACGACGAGCCATTTTCCACCCCAACTCTTTTTCTTCATTCGCGCGGAAGCGCGCTCTTCACTTAATGATTCCCGACTAAATTCCGCCATAGAGATGATTAATTATGAATACGATCATTTTATGGGAGAATACTAATGTGTCAATATAAATATCCACATAGCCCAACTGTGGCAAAAATTGTTAAAGTTGAATCTAAAAACCTAGAAAGCTAAAAAGCTATAAGCTCAATGTTATTTCGCGATTTCGACCACACGTTTTTCGCGGATGACGGTTACTCGTATTTCACCCGGATATTTTAATTCATGCTGGATCTGTTCAGCAATTTTTTTTGCTAACGCGTGCGCCGCGAGATCGTCAATTTCTTCCGGTTTTACAAAGATGCGCAGTTCGCGTCCAGCTTCAATCGCAAACACTTTTGCAACTCCTTGATAATTTTTTGCGATGGTTTCCAGATCTTCTAATCTTTTAACATACGCTTCATAACTGTCGCGTCTGGCACCGGGACGCGCGCCGGACAATGCGTCCGCGACTTTCACGATAACGCCTTCAGGCGTTTGAGGATGATCTTCATGGTGATCGATAATCGCTGTGATAATTTCCTGTGGAAGTCCATATTTTTCGCCAACTTCTTTCGCTAGCTCAATATGGGTTCCTTCAACTTCATGATCAAGCGCTTTGCCGATATCATGGAGCAGAGTGCTTGTTTTCGCTATGCGGACGTTGCATCCTAGCTCTTTCGCGAGAATGCCAGCGATATGTGTTGCTTCGATTGAATGTTGAAGCACGTTTTGGCCGTAACTCGTTCTGAATTTGAGACGGCCTAATAATTGCACGATCTTCGTATCAAGGCCGGTGATACCGACTTCGTGGAGCGCGTCTTCTCCTGCGGCTTTCACTTCTTTCGCCAATTCTTCTTTTACTTCTTCAAAAGTCCGTTCGATGCGCGCGGGCTGTATTCTACCGTCAACAATTAATTTTTCGAGCGTGCGTTTCGCCAATTCGCGACGAATTGGACTAAAACAAGAAACGAGAACGCTCGACGGCGTATCATCAACAATAATTTCCGCGCCGGTCAGCTGTTCGATTGTTTTGATATTACGTCCTTCTTTGCCGATTATTTTTCCCTTAATATCATCGCTTGGGATGGTAACTATTGACGTGTTACGCTCTTGCGCGACCGATCCACCGAAACGTTCCATCGCCGTGATCATAAGCGCTCGCGTCTTTTTTTCAAGCTCATCGCTGTTATATCGTTCAAGTTTTTTGATCCGTTCCCATAATGCGTCTTGATACTGTTGTTCAATATTTTCCAAAAGAATTTTTTGCGCGTCTTCTTTTGATAATTGCGCGATTTTTTCCAACCGCGATGAGATTTCATCGTATGACTGTTTTAATTTTTCTTTCAGTTTGACGATCGCTAATTGTTCTTCGGCGACATCTTTTTTTTCATTTTCGATTTCGAGCAGTTTTCGATCGAAAAGGTTTTGGCGTTTTTCAAACTTTTCTTCCATAATTTTTAATTCCCTTCTTCGTATTGATTCTTCTCGTTTCGTTTCGTCAATGAGCGCAATAGCTTTTTCCTTCGCTTTTAATTCAAATTCCTGCGCTTTTGTTTTTGCGTCGCGAACGATTTCGTCAGCTCGTTTTTCCGCTGATTGCGTTTTAAGAAGACTGATAAACATCCGCACAAGGTAGCCGACCACAATTCCTAAAAAAATGAGCACGATAACCGAAAATGTATTTGCGATAAACATACAATAAATTAAAAACTAAAAATGAAAAATAGTGAGTAGTGAGCAGTGAGTATAAAAAAGTTAAGTATAAATGAGAAAACAATTAACATTTGACAATTGACAAAACAAGAAATAAAAAAGAATCGAGAGTCTTGTCCCGACTTTTTAAAAATGGATTATTATTTTTTTTAAGCGAGGTATTTTTCCTAATGCCTAATTCCTAGGACCTAATTTCTAGTGCCTAATACCTGTCGCCTAACGCCTCTTCTCATTTTCCGTTGATGATTTTATCAATAATGCCGTAATTTTTTGCTTCGTTTGTTGACATGAAATAATCTCGGTCGCTGTCTTTTTCTATCTTATCAAATGGTTGGCCAGTGTGTTTTGCTAAAAGATGGTTAAGACGGTCCTTCATCTTCAAGATGTGCTCCGCTCGAATCTTGACATCGGTCGCTTGTCCTTCAGCGCCTCCCATCACCTGATGAATCATTACTTCCGCGTTCGGAAGCGCGACGCGTTTTCCTTTCGCGCCTGCCGAAAGCAGTACCGCGCCCATCGACGCCGCGACACCTACGCAAATAGTTGACACATCAGGTTTGACGTATTGCATCGTATCATAAATCGCCAATCCGGCGGTGACTGAACCGCCCGGCGAATTGATATATAACTTAATGTCTTTTTCTTTATCTTCGCTTTCGAGATAGAGGAGCTGAGCAATGATGATGTTCGCAACTGAATCGTCAATCCCATCGCCTAAAAAAATAATCCGATCTTTAAGAAGTCGGGAATAAATATCATAAGCTCGTTCGCCGTAATGCGACTTTTCTATTACGGTCGGAACGAGATAATAATTATTCAATTTCGTATTCGACATATGGTATATATAGTAGAGTTGTTTTTAAAAAAGTCAACCCCGCCCCAGTTCCAGCGAGTGTTTTGTCTTTACGAACTCTCTACTCCGAGGACGCCTTCGGCTCAGTCTAATCTATGCGAACATTTTGCAGAGAACTGAAGCGGGGCAAGCTCCCTAGAGATAGGGAATTAGCTTTTAGGAGATTAGGGGGTTAGGAAGAGAGAGATAAAGAATAGGGAATTAGCTTTTAGGGGGTTAGGATATTAGAAAAATAGAATTTTCAATTGCCATGTCAATTTAAAATTTTCAATGAATTACTCATCGCTTGCTATTTCATGCAGGTGCATGAAATAGCAAGCGATGAGTAATAACTCAATTTTAAAGCGATTCAAATAATAGGGCTGCATAAGGCTATATACAAGGGCTTGACAAATGCAAGGCATATGGTATATTGTTTTGTAGTGTTTACTCATACAATTTATTAAAAAGAAATAGAAATATAGGAAGGAAATAATTATGAAAAAGTTTTTTTGGTTTTTTTTCGCGCTTAGCGTCGTCACTCTATATGGAATACAAACAGATGCGGATGCGCAAAGTGTTGAAAGAAAGGACATCTATTTTTATACCGTCGTCGTCGGAGAACACCCGCGATCAATTATACATAAAGAATACGGATATGTTCAACAAAAAGTCGTTGAAGATTTTTTGAAAGAAAATAGCATAAAAGACCCGACAAAATTAATGCCCGGCGCGAATGTCGTATTGCACCGTTCGTTAAAAGACGCAGATGATTTGGTTCAGCGCGCGGTTGCGGCAAAAGATACGGAAATTAAACGATTAGAAAAACAAAGAGAAGATATATTAAAAAATTCAGCTGATTTGGAAAAAAAGATATGGGAAAATTTTTTGAGCGACGAGCGTTATCGGGAGATAATGGACGCAAAAGATTTCAAAATTGTCGCAATGGGGATTTTAATTTTTCTTTTAGGATGCGGTATTTTTACAGCGGTTTATTTTATTGATAAGAAAAATAAAGCGTTTGATGAGCAAAAAGTTGAAACACGCAGACTCGAAACCGTTATCGCGGATAAAGAGAAAATTCACGAGGGAGTATTGGACGATTTTCGACAGAAAGTAAATGAATATAGTACTCTTCAAGAAAAAACGAACGCGTACGAACGCAGACTTTTTGAATTATCAGAAAATAATAGACAAATAGTTTTAGCGATAAAATATTACAAAGAATTAGAAGAAGGATGGCAGCGCGCGAAACTATTTTTTGAAAAACAAATCGCGGAATTGACAACGCAGAATACTGTATCGTCTGCCGGCATTGAAAAATTATTTGATACAAAATTGAGGATTCAAAAATACGTTGACGTACTGATTAAAGAGCTTGAACAATATGTCAATGAAAAAAAAGAGGTTGCACCCTTTGAATTTATAGATGGCGGAGCAGATGGATTATATCCGTCGTTGGTGAATGAAGGAACTTTTATCAAAGATGCGGATGGAAAAGCGAAGAGGAAATTTTTTATGTGTGCGTTGTGCAATAAAAAGATACCGCCGGGTTCTTACACTTTCCGCGTGCATTGGGACACTGAACACCAAAAACGCGAACGGATTGAATTGGTTGAAAAAATAGAGAAATTGATTGTCGAACAGAAAGAGAAAACAGAGATAAAAATAGAAGACGGTGCGGAAAGTGGATTGCCATCATTTTATATGAGGTAAACTTTTCAAGATAAGGAGACGATATGATAAAAGAATTAGAGCTCGATTTAGTTGATTTCGATAGTGAAGATCCAACAGATGAAATTTTTCATTGCCTCTCCGCGGACGAAGAAATTAAGAAAGATTGTTATGTAAAAAAATCAGACAATAAAGATATAAAAAGCGAATTTTCACTTCCCGTAAAGTCGCATAAAAGATGGAAAAAATACGATACCCGTATGACCAATAAAATAGTCGCGCAACTCGATGACGACATCGAGAGCGCGATGAGGGTCCGTATTAAGTTGAGAACAATTCGTTTTAAGGATAAAATTGCAGAGATTGGATCTCCGCAGAATAATAAAAATTAATATAATTACCTTTTTGGCGAGGACGGATCTTTGGTCGTTGAATTGGAAACCATAGAAGACACAACAGAATAATTTATAAAATTAAAACAGAAATAATACGCAACGCTCAGAATTATCTGAGCGTTTTGTTTTTTGAGCGCATGATGTAGAATAGAAATATGCCCAAAAAATATTTTTTTATATTAGGCAATACGCCGTTATTGTCGGTCGCCGAGATTGTAAGCGTTTTGCGGCGAGAAAATCGCGCATTTCGCATTACTGCGTTCCATGAGCCGTTTTGTATTATTGAATTATTTTCTTATTTGGAAGATAGTTTTATCACGCAACTTGGCGGAACAATAAAGTTCGGTGAAATCGTTTCAAGTAGCGCGACAATTACCGCAGACGTACTGCGTTCTTTTTTACCACTTCCGCCTCGCGGCGGAAAAATTGTGTTCGGCATTAGTCTCTACGGAAAGAACGATAAACGACTGATTAAGGGTCTCGCGCTTGATTTTAAGAAATTATTAAAATTGGAGAGAATAAGTTCACGATGGGTTGCGGCGAAACGCTCAGCGTTCCCAACAGCCACGCTCAGCGCGGTGAAAGAAAGCACGCTGAGTAGTGCGGAGGTTTTTCATAATCATCTAATCAAGAAAGGGGCAGAGTTCGTTATTTTTGACATCAATCGCGCGCCAAGCGATACGCCATTTTTTTTAGGAAAGACGATGGCGGTGCAGGATTTTGAGCGCTATTCAGAGAGAGATTGGGATCGTCCGTCAAAATCAATGCAGTCAGGGATGTTGCCACCGAAAGTGGCGCAGATGATGATTAATCTCGCGATGGCGCCGCGCGATGGAATTATTCTTGATCCATTCTGCGGCTCGGGAACGATTATCACAGAAGCATTATTAATGGGATATAAAAAAGTCGTTGGAACCGATGTTGATACGCGCGCGATTGAAAACACAAAAAAGAATGTTGAATGGACGATGAAAAAATACAACATTATTGGCGCGTCTTTTGATACGCGCGCGATCGACGCGCGATCGCTCTCCAAAAATTTTCCAACGGCGCATTTTGACGCGATTATCACCGAACCGTATCTCGGACCAACTCAACCAATCAATGAATTTCATGAATTAAAATATATTTTGAGCGAATTGGAAGAATTATACTGCGCCGCGTTTCGTGAATTTAAAACGATCGTGAAACCGCGCGGCAGAATCGTGATTATTTTTCCGATTTTTCTTTTTAGAAATAAAAAACATTTTTGCGATATCATCGGAAAGATAGAAAGATACGGTTTTCAACAATACAACATTCTTAAGGAGTACCCGGACATCGGATATCAGCCGATTATTCTGGAAGCTGCGAGGAACGAGCATACTTCGCGCGGAAGCCAATCCGTGCCATCATCTCAACGATATTCTCTTTTATACGCGCGGCAGGAGTCAAAAATTATTCGTGAAATTTTCGTATTTGAGAAAATCTAATCAGACTTGCGTTTTTTCTCAGAAGATATACTATAAAATATATTAAATAAAAACTATGGCTATTCACAAAATGCAACTGCCTTCTTCTGTGTATAATATGCCGAAGAAGGACATTCAAAAACCAAAAAAGGAAAAAATAAAAAAGAAACCTGAAGTGAGACATTCGAAGGAAATAAAAAACGTGAATGATATGCGGCAATGGCTCTTGTCTTTTTTCACAAGCGAAATCGTGTACGAAAAACCAGACGCGCTTATCAAGAAGCTTGAAAAGGATTTTAATACTTATCCGAAACACCGTAAGAAATTAATCAACGATTATATCTATAAACGGACGCCATTTGATTTTTTTAATCAGGAATTGCGTGACGAAATTTCAACGCATGGATCGCCTATAAGAGAATTATTTATTGAAAACGGTTTGCGCTATATGGAAAGAGTGTTGAGAAATTGTTTTGATTCGTTAGAAACGAATATATACGATCCAAAGGATGCGAGAGAGGATGTAAAATATGTGCATGGCATTGGTCGGCTTGAACGCGTTAATAGGAATGGCATGATGGTGACTACTTTAGACCTCGATATCGCGAACGCATCTCGTTTCGTCGCGTCGGTATTGGATGATGCGATTAAACTATACATTGAGGCGGAGAAATAAAGAGATATTTTGAATTACGAAATGCCTCGACAGAATTTTGTAATTCAAGGTTAATTAGAAAAAGATGAAAAAATTAAAAGCTGGCTTTCCGCCAGTCTTTTTTTGAAATGCCCTTTTGTGTTATCTTTATGAAAATTTGGATCTATACATAAATGTAATAAAATAAGCGATCGCTTAAAAGATTACATTGTTCAAAATCTAAATCTAAAGTAAATAAACAGTAAATTATAAAACTTTCAGTATTTTCTCTCTTAATCCGTCAAATCCGCGGCAGGACATTATTACTATTACATCGTTTCGTCGAACATCGCGTTTCATATGAAGCAGAAGGTTATTAAGATCATCGAACGATTGAGCAAGAAAACCGCTTTTGCGCAAAGCAGAGACAATTTGTTTTCCATGAAACACTTTATCGGGTTTCAGCGAACTTGCTTTATAGGGCTTATAGAGATAAACGATATCGGCTTTTTTGAAAGCCTCTCTATATTGTTTTTCAAAGATACGACGTTTTGAAGAAGCCGATCCGGGTTCAAACATACAAAACAACCGTCTTCCGCGAAATTTTTTTCTAAGCATAAGCAATGTTTCGCGAACCGCGGTTGGATGGTGGGCGTAATCATCGATAACGGTTATCCCATTTTTTTCGCCAATAATTTCAGACCGCCGTTTTACGCCAGTGAAACTGGCTATAGCTTTTTTGATCGTTTCAAATGAAATTCCGATAAATTTCGCCACTGTCGTAGCGGCAAGTCTATTTTGCGCCATACAATCGGCTTTTTTTCGTCCAAAAAGTTTCAGATTAAATTTTGCGCGAGCATGTTGTACTAATTCCGTTACGTTTTTGTCATAGCGATTTGCAACAAGAAGTCCATTTTGCGGAATAAGATTAATGAAGCGCGCGAAAGCATATTTGTATGCTTCAAGATGAGGATAGATGTCAACATGATCAAGCTCGATATTATTCACCACACCGATAAACGGATGATAGTGCCAAAATTTTGGACTTTTATCAAAAAAAGCAGTGTCATATTCATCGCCTTCGATAACAATATATTTTCCTTTGCCTAATTTGAAAGTCCCGTTAAAGTTTTTCGTGAAACCGCCGACAAACACCGTTGGATCTAAACCGGCGTATTCTAAAATCCAAGCGATAAGCGCCGTTGTTGTTGTTTTGCCGTGCGTGCCGGAAATCACAATCGCTTTTTTGCTTGTCCTGCGAAGCTTCAGCGTAGTATGTCCGTCAATAAATTCACTTAAAAGTATGTCGCACATTGATCGATAAATAATGTGCCCATCAGAAAGCGCATACTCTAATTCCGGATTGCCTCGACCAATAGCATTACCGACGACGACGATGTCAGGTTCATATCGTTTTATATGAGACGCGCTATAGGGGCTGAATACTTTTATTTTCAGTTTTTCAAGCGCGCTTTTCATCGGCTCATATATTTCTTGGTCAGATCCAACAACTTCGTAACCCTTCTTTTTTAAAAGTCCAGCTAAACTCGCCATAGCCACTCCAGCGATGCCGATTAAATAATATCGTTTTTTATTTGTCATAAAATTTGTGGTATTTGTGCGCGAAGCCCCGAGGCAACTTCTTCGGCAAATCTGAAATGGTGGACCTTGGGAAAATCGAACTTCCGCCTCGGCAATGTCCCGATACCTTTGGTGGACCTAGGGAGAATCGAACTCCCGTCCCGGCAATGCGAATGCCGTGTTCTACCACTGAACCATAGGCCCCTATAGAAGAAAATTCCAAGTCACAAGCACCAACATTATAAATCACAAATTACAAGCACCAAAT
>CAZVCF010000026.1:0-13347 GCA_964626355.1 uncultured Gammaproteobacteria bacterium | reverse complement strand
GATCTTACTGATACGAAAACATTGGCGCATCTCTTTCTGTATGATTCGCTCTATGGACGCTATCCGGGTGTCGTATCGTTCGATGAAAAAAACGTTACTATTGATTCGCGCGCAATTCCTGTCTACGCAGAGAAGGAACCACAAAAATTGCCATGGAAATCTTTATCGGTTGATGTTGTAATAGAATCAACCGGTTTATTTACCAAAAAAGAAGACGCGCAAAAACATATTGATGCAGGCGCGCGAAAAGTTATTATTTCAGCTCCATCGTCCAGCGACGATATTCCGACCTATATTATCGGCGTCAACGAAACGGAATACAAAGGGGAATCGATTGTCTCAAATGGATCATGTACCACGAATGCGATAGCGCTATTGGTAAAAATGCTTGATGAATGCGCAGGGATAGAGAACGGTTTTATGACTACCATGCATTCCTATACAAACGACCAGCGCCTTCTTGATCTTCCGCATAAAGATCTTCGCCGCGCGCGCGCGGCGGCGCTTTCAATTATTCCGACTACAACCGGCGCGGCGAAAACTGTTGGGAAAGTTTTAAAACATTTAAACGGAAAACTCGATGGAGTTTCTTACAGGGTCCCGACACCAATTGTATCAATCGTTGATTTGACCGCGCAGGTAAAAAAATCGGTTACGAAACAAGAACTCAATGCGTATGGCGAACAGTATAAGAAAAAGTTACCAAATATTTTTGATTTTACGACAGAACCATTAGTATCATCTGATTTTAAAGGAAATACAAATTCGGTTATTATGGATAGCGAACTTACCTACGCGAACGGTACTTTCGTGAAAATATCAGGATGGTATGACAATGAATACGGTTATTCAAAACGATTAGCCGAGATAGCTACGATTATAGGAAAAAAATAATAATACAGCTCGCCCCGCTCCAGTTCTCTGCAAGAACGTTCGCATAGATTAAACTAAGCCGCAGGCGTCCTCGGAGTATTCCGTACGAATGGGATTGTACCTATCGCTGGACTGGGGCGGGAGCTTGCCCCGCCTCAGTTCTCTGCAGGGCGTTCGAATGGTAATAAGCTAAGCCGTTAGGCGTCGACGGAGCAGAGAGTCCGTAAAAACAGAACACTCGTTGGAACTGGGGCGGGGTATGACAATGAATACGGTTATTCAAAACGATTAGCAGAAATGGTAAAAATAGTAAAATAGAGGCAGTAGCCCTGTATTTTCTTCGTTCGCTCGGAAATAAAATTGCTTTTTCATTTCACTCACTCACTTGAAAAGAAAACGTTATGGAAAATTCAGTTGAGATTATCGCTCATTTCAAGAAAAAAATACGTTTATCACTTCATAAAAGACATCCGTCAGTTGAATTGAGCGAAGACGAATTCACATTTGAAAAACCGCCAAAAAATGAATTTGGCGATATTTCTTTTATTTGTTTTAAACTGGCAAAAAAAATAGGCATTTCATCGCAAACGTTTGCGGAAGAAATTGCCGAAACGTTAAAGCGTGATTTATTGACTGATAAAACGTCAATTACCGGAGGATATCTTAATATCTTTCTCCGTCGCGAAAAAATCGCGAAAATCATTACAGACGATATGCATCGCGCTTCATTCGGCGCGCTTGAAAGCGGCAAAAAAAAGAGAATTATCATCGAATTTTCACAGCCAAATCCAAACAAACCGCAGCATATCGGCCATTTGCGTAATAACGCGCTCGGCGATAGTTGCGCGAAAATTCTCTCGGCGGTTGGTTATGAAACGAAGCGGTTAAATCTAATCAATGATCGCGGAATTCATATTGTCAAATCGATGGTTGCTTACAAAAAATGGGGTGAAGAGAAATTGCCGGAATCGGAGAATATGAAAGGCGACCATTTCGTCGGCAAATGGTATGTGCTCTTTGAACAAAAGTTAAAAGAAGATCCGTCTCTGATGGAAGAAGCGCGCGCGATGCTTGTTCAATGGGAAAAGGCTGATCGTGAAACGCGCGCATTATGGAAAACAATGACGATGTGGGCAATGACCGGATTCTCGGAAACATATAAAAAACTCGATATCGCATTTGATGAAATTTATTACGAAAGTGATATCTATGAATTAGGAAAAAAAATAATTCGAAAAGCTCTAAAGAAGGGATTGTGCTATAAACGGGACGACGGCGCCATAGAAATAGATTTAACGCCATACGGACTTGATAAAAAAGTATTGTTGCGCGCCGACGGCACGAGCATTTATATCACTCAAGATATCGGCCTTGCGGAGCTCAAACAAAAAAAATATAAACCGACGCAATCGTTGTATATTGTCGCGTCCGAACAAAATTATTATTTCAAAGCATTTTTTAAAATACTTGAACTCTTTGGATACGAATGGGCAAAAAATTTGCATCATCTTTCATACGGCATGGTGTTCCTCCCGGAAGGAAAAATGAAATCCCGCGAAGGCAGGGTGGTGGATGCGGATGACTTAATCGCGCAGATGCAATCGCTCGCGAAAGGAGAAATTCTTGCGCGAGAACCGAACATCGCTCCGACCGAGCTGGAAGAGCGCGCCCATTTTATCGCGCTCGGCGCGATTAAATTCTATCTTCTGAAATTCACTCCTCAACAAGATTTCGTGTTTGATCTTGAAAAAAGTATTTCTTTCGAAGGCGCAACCGGACCATACGCGCAATACACCGCAGTGCGCATTAAAAATATCATTGAAAAAAACGATTCAACAAATCAATTGATTGAATTCTCTCTCCTTACTGATTCACGGGAATGGGATATTGTTTGTATCCTTTTCTATTTCTATACAGCGCTTGAAGAATCGGCTCGGACATACAACCCATCAACGCTCTGTACGTACCTTCTTGAATTATCTCAAAAAACGAATGAATACTATCATGCAGTCCATATTTTGAGCGATGACAATCAAACGCGAAAAAATACGCGCATCTATCTTTTAGAAGGCGTGTATACGACACTTAAAAAAGGATTAGAGTTATTAGGCATCGAGATACCAAATAAAATGTAAAATAAATTAAAAATTAAAATGAATGAAGAAAAAATAATCATCTTAGACTTTGGGGGTTCAATTATGGTGCCGGACGAGATTGATGCTTCTCTCATTAAAAAATTACGCGCGTTTGTCGAACAAAAAATAAGACAAGGATATTTTTTTGTTATTATTATTGGCGGAGGAAAAACAACGCGGCGTTACCAACAGGCAGGACGCGCATTAAAATTTACAGATACTTTACTCGATACGATCGGTATCGCGTGCACGCGCGTCAATGCAACGTTTTTGAAAAACGTATGTGCGCGATTGAAACCGTACCCATCGGTAATAGAAAATCCGCTCACGCTTAACCAAAAAATAGTAAAAAAGTATCGCTTATGTTTTTTAGGCGGATGGAAGCCGGGCGCGTCAACGGATTATGTTTCGTTTGTCGCGGCGCGTACTCTAGGAGTTGAAAAAATCTTTATGATGAGTAATATTGAGTATCTCTATGATAAAGATCCAAAAAAATTTAAAAATGCGCGACCGATTTTTTCAATGATATGGCACACCTATAATAAAATGTTTAGCGGCGCGTGGAAACCAGGGATGCACTGTCCGATTGACCCTGTTGCCGCGCGATTTGCGCAAAAATATCATATCAAAACATTTTTCATGGGCAACGACATAAAAAATTTAGGAAAAGCGCTCGAAGGGAAAAAATTCAAAGGAACCACTATTGGATAAATGATAGAATATAGAAAATAGAATCCATAATAAATTTCTAATGACTGAATTTTCAAGCAAGACAACACACTATAAAAATTCGAAGCACGAAATTCGAAATCCGAAACAATATCTAAATTGCCTACTCCGCCGAAGTAGCTATTCCAGTCCTTCGTAGCCATTCGAACTACTACGGAGAGGGCAGAGAAGAAGGCGAAGAAAGGCGGCTACGAAGGCCGGGCAAAATCTAAATGACCAAAACGATTTAAATTTCAGATTTTATTCTTGTTTTAAATTTTCGTTAGCGTATTGTTTTGAATTTTGGATTTCTGTCATTAGAATTTGTTTCGGATTTCGATATTCGGATTTCGGATTTTCATTATTCACTATTCGTTATTCATTATTAACTTTATCCTATGTTCCTCGCCAACACTTATGGTATCGCCATCGCGAGTTCAACGCTCGCTATCGTATATGCGCTCTTTCTTATTACGCAAATTAAGAAATCGCCGGAGGGAGATGAAAAAATGAAAGATATCGCAGCCGCGATCAAAGAAGGCGCAGAAGCATTTTTGAAACGGCAATATACAACAGTCGGCGTTGTGGCTCTCATTCTTTTTGCGGTTATTTGGTATTTTTTGAACACAATGACCGCGATCGGATTTTTAATCGGCGCAGTCGCGTCCGCGCTCGCAGGATTTATTGGCATGGCAATCGCAGTGCGAAGCAATAGCCGAACTGCGGAAGCGGCAAAAAAAGGAATGGACGCCGCTCTTAAACTCGCGTTCAAGGGGGGATCGGTCACCGGTTTTTTAGTCGCTGGCCTCGCATTACTCTCTGTAACGCTTTTTCTCTATTTTGGCAGGTCGGTTGACGCGCTTATCGGTCTCGGCTTTGGCGCAAGTTTAATTTCAGTCTTTGCCCGTCTTGCCGGCGGCATTTATACCAAAGCGGCTGATGTCGGGGCTGATCTTGTCGGAAAACTCGAAGCAGGTATTCCTGAAGATGATCCGCGTAATCCGGCGGTTATCGCGGATAATGTCGGAGATAATGTGGGCGATGACGCAGGCATGGCGGCCGATCTTTTTGAAACATACGTGGTCAGTCTTATCGCAGCAATGCTTTTAGCAAATTTTGTCGCGCCGGGAGATAATGCGTATTTCCTTTATCCATTGCTTATCGGCTCTGTCGCAATCGTTTGCGGAATTATCGGCAGTTTTTTTGTAAAATTGGGCAAGGATAAAAATATAATGAAAGCGTTGTATAAAGGATTGAGCGCGACCGTTGTTCTTTCAGCGATCGCGATATATTTTATCAGTAAAAAAATATTTGCGGAATCATTTATGAATATCTTTGTTTCCGCGCTTATCGGATTTCTCGTGACCATTTTGATGGTGATGATTGTCGAATATTACACGTCAAAAAAATTCAATCCAATTAAACGATTGGCTTCTGCGTCAACAACCGGGCACGGAACGAATATCATCGCCGGTTTGGCGTTAAGTATGCAGTCAACTGCTTTGCCGGTGTTGGTGATTATCGGAGCAGTTGGGGCGTCATTTTATTTATCAGGATTATACGGCATCGCGGTTGCGACAATGAGCATGCTCTCATTGACCGCGATTATCGTTTCAATCGACGCGTTCGGTCCGATTACCGACAATGCCGGCGGCATCGCGGAAATGAGCGGATTGTCCGAGGAAGTCCGCGAAATCACCGATGCGCTCGATGCAGTTGGAAATACAACTAAAGCGGTGACCAAAGGATACGCGATCGCATCAGCCGGTTTAGCGGCTGTTATTTTATTCACCTCCTATATTCAAGAGATTATCAAAAAAATTCCGAATTCGGCAGGCGAGATGCTTAATTTTAATTTAATTGATCCTTCAACATTTGTGATGGTGCTTACCGGAATATTCATCGGCGCGCTTCTGCCGTATATATTTGCTTCGAGTGCGATGCAATCGGTGGGAACCGCGGCAAAAAGCGTTGTTGAAGAGGTGCGAAGACAATTCAAAGAAATTCCGGGAATTTTAGAGGGGACAAATAAACCGAATTATGCCGCGGCAGTGGATATCGTCACCAAAGCCGCGCTTAAAGAAATGATTTATCCTGCTTTAATTCCGATTATTACGACACTTTTGGTTGGATTTATACTTGGTCCAAAAGCGCTCGGCGGATTGCTTATCGGTTCAATCGTAAGCGGCTTATTTCTCGCGCTCTCAATGACCACCGGTGGCGCCGCGTGGGACAATACTAAAAAATATATTGAAGAGGGACATTACGGCGGCAAAAAATCATTCGCGCATCAAGCCGCGGTTACCGGCGATATGGTGGGTGATCCGTACAAAGATACTGCCGGTCCCGCAATCAACCCAATGATCAAAGTAATCAATATCGTCGCGCTCCTCATCGCGAGTTTCATCATCTAATCGACAAATAACGATAAATCAACGAATAACGAATCTAATACGAATTTACGAATAAAAAGAGAATACAAAATTTTATTCTGGGACAGTCCCCAAAAAATGACGCTCTATAAGCCGCGTAAATAAAGGGTTATAGATTGATTTTTTCAATTTGTGACGATTCTGATGAATTTTGATTAAAAATTAAATTTTAACATTTTTCCTTTGTCATTTTTCACTTTGATTTTTGCATTTTGAATTTATTATCATGCCAAACCTCTGCCCCCACCTCAAAGCGGAATACGAATCCCTCCAACGTCTGGCGGATGAATATGTCGCAGTCTACCTCCGCGTCCGCGATTCCGGGGATTTCACAGAAGCAAAACAAATGAAAAAAGAACTAACACAGAAAAGAGACGAAGTATGGAAACTGCTCTGCGGTGAACAGTACGAAAAGCTTGAAAAAGAGTTCAACCGCCAAGTAGATACCCTGGTTAATAAAAACTTTCCTGCCTTAACCAATATGAATGAGCAAAAATTCAGAGAAATTTTCAAACCTTTTAAAAAACATCTCATACGACTTTCACGAGAGAATTTTCCCGAAGATCATATTCCTTTTATCATTGTGCCGAGCGAGAAATTGCTTTCGCTGGAGAAAAAGATTTCACTGATGGAGGTGGATGATAGAAAAGGATTCACTACGTTTGATCTTTCGAAACTCAAAACTGCTGAAAATATAAAGATTTCAGAATCGCTTGCCTATCTTGTTGTTGATGTTGAAAACGGCGAAACGATGCTTGGCAAGAGTCCGAATAAATCAGTAGAACAATTCAGAGAAAAATATCGTTCTTCGCTTACAGCCGAAGAAGGAGTCGCGCTTATCCTTTATTACCCAGAAATTCTCAAAGATCACTATATAGATTTACCTGGTTCGCGTCACGGCGACGACGAAGTCGCGAGTTTGTGGCTCCACGTGGACGGGCCAGGGCTCCGCTTGAGTTTGGCGAACGGTTCGTTTGCGACGAAATGGGGCTCGGCGTCGTGCGGTAGGAGAGTGTAGTCTATATCTTTTTTCTTTTTTCATATTCTATTTTTCTTTTTCGTTTTTCACTTTTAGTTTTTAGTTTACGACGTGTCCGTTATTGATGATATTAAAAACAAATTGGATATCGTGGAATTTATCGGAGAGTATCTAACATTGCGGCCCGCGGGAGGAGGAAGTTTCAAGGCAGTATGCCCGTTTCACAAAGAAAAAACTCCTTCTTTTTTTGTGTCCGCTGATCGACAAATATGGAAATGTTTCGGGTGCGGAAAAGGAGGCGATCACTTCGGTTTCTTAAAAGAACTTGAAGGAATTGAGTTTGCCGAAGCGCTAAAATTGCTCGCGAAAAAAACAGGCGTGCGCCTTACCAAAGAATCATTCGGCGATTCAACCGAGAAAAATAAAATTACCGAAATCAATGAATTGGTTGCGAATTTATATCACTATTTTTTATTAACAGATCCGCGCGGCAAAAACGCGCTTGCGTATTTAAAAAACCGCGGCATCACAGAAGAATCAATAAAAACGTTCCGTATCGGCTGGGCGCCGCAAAGCCACTTTTTGCATGAATATTGCATTAAAAAAAAATACACTCAATTCGATATTGAAAAATCGGGATTAGTACTGTATCGAGGAAGCGCGCCGTATGATCGGTTTCATGGAAGGATCGTCTTTCCTATTACCGATACCTACGAGAACGTCGTCGGATTCAGTGGAAGACTTTTGCCTGAATACGATGACGGGAAAACGGGGAAATATATCAACTCTCCGGAAACTGCGATATATCATAAAAGTTCCGTACTCTATGGACTCGATAAAGCAAAATCGTTTATCCGCGAAATGGGATACGCAATCGTGGTAGAAGGAAATATAGATGTGATCGCGGCGCACGGCGCTGATACAAAGAATACCGTCGCGATTTCGGGAACATCATTAACCGCCGATCAATTGAGATTACTCCGACGATTTACGCATACGCTCTATTTATGTTTTGATTTCGATCCGGCAGGGGAAAGCGCGACCGCGCGCGGCGTCGATCTCGCTCTCAAAGAGGAATTTAATTTAAAAATTATTTCGTTGCCGTTTGGAAAAGATCCTGACGAATGTATACGAAAAGACAGTGAAGCATGGCGCGCGGCAGTTCGCGACGCAAAACCGTTCGCGGAACATTATTTCAACGCCATAACAAAAGGAAAAGACATTTCAAAGGTGGAGGACCGAAAAAACATTACGAAAAATTTTCTTTCAATCATACTCAAATTAAGCAATCTCGTTGAACGGGATTTTTGGATTAAAAAACTCTCTTCGACGCTTCTTATTGATGAATCGATTATCCGCGAAGAACTAAAAAAAGCGTTTGCAAAAATACACAAACAGCGCGTTATTGAAGACAAACCGATAAAAACAATAGAAAATTTTCTGCAAAAAGTCGCTGAACGATGTATCGGCATTTTACTTGCTTTTCCGGAATTATATGGCGCTATTTCAACGATATGCCATATCGATTTTTTCCCAACCGAACAACTGCAAACTATCTATCGCCGCATTGAAGATGAATATGGCAACGAAAAAAAATTTAACAAGGAGTCGTTTATAAAAAATTCCCGGACCGAAGAACAGTATTATATTGATTTTTTAACCCTGCTTATCTCGAATGAAGAAGCAGCTATTAGCGAACAAACGCCATTAAAAAAAATTACTCAAGAAACAGATGTGGATAAAAAATTTTGGCGCAGAGAGCTTGCGATGACCATTACCATACTCGGCAGACATTATTACAACGGACTGCTTATCGCCGAAACCGTCTTATTAAAACAGTACGAAAAAGAGAGGGACAAAGACAAGATGTTGACTTCTTTGCAAAAAATAGGTATACTTTCTCAACGCCTTAAGGAGCTGGAGCATGTTGAATAGGATAAAATAAATTTAAAATGTAAAAATCAAAAATCAAAATGACAATTCAAAATTTAAAAATGAATTAGAATTTTTGCTTTAAATATTATTGTGCTCAATAGCAAAAAATAATTTTAACATTTTACATTGTCATTTTGCATTTTGATTTTTTAATTTTGCATTTATATTCCATCCCTATGTCAAAACATACTTTTCGTCATGCAAAAAAAACGAAAAAGACTACAAAAAAACACGCGGTTTTCACAACAAAACCGCCAAGAAAAATAAAAACTCTATGGCCGGACAGAAAGGCTAATGAACTCCTTGCAAAAGGCAGACAGCGCGGATTTCTTACTACAAAAGAAATAGAATATGTTTTGCCTTCAAAAAAAGCGTTTCATTATCGGTATAGAAAATTTATAGAAGAGATTAAAAAATTAGGAATTCCAATACGAGAAAGCCAGCCTCTCTTAAGTCTTACGGAAGAAAAGAAAAAATCACCTTATTCTTTCGACTTAAGCCAATTTTCAGCCGATTCGATCCAAATGTATCTTAAAGAAATAGGACAAGTTCCGCTGCTCGAGCCGGAAGAAGAAATAGAACTCGCGAAACGAAAGGATAATAACGACGAAGAGGCGGTGAAAAAACTTGTTGAAGCAAACCTGCGATTGGTGGTCAGTATCGCGAAAAAATATACCGGCTTTGGTTTGTCGTTTCTTGACTTAATTCAGGAAGGTAATACCGGTTTGTTTAAAGCGGTTGAAAAATTTGATTGGCGCAGAGGATATAAATTCTCAACCTACGCAACATGGTGGATACGACAGGCGATTATTCGCTCGCTCGCGGACCAATCGCGAACCATTCGCATTCCCGTGCATATGGTAGAAAACCTAAATCACTATAAACAATGTAGTAAGTATCTCGCGCAACAACTTGGACGCGATCCGTCCGCTGAAGAAATTTCCGCGGAAATGGGAGCGCCAATCGACTTCGTGCGCAATCTAATGCTCATTTCACAGGATATTATATCGCTTGAAACAGCAATCGGCGGAGACGACGACAAAGAGACTGAACTTGGCGATCTGATTGAAGACGTTAAAACGCTTTCGCCGGACCGCGTCGCGGCGCTCAAGTTATTAAGCCGTTATGTCCGCGAAGTTATTGATCAGCTTCCGGACAGAGAAAAACGAATTTTGGAAATTCGTTTCGGGCTGATCGACGGCGTGGTACATACGTTAGAAGAAGTCGGAAAAGAATATAATGTTACACGCGAGCGCATTCGACAAATCGAATCAAAAGCGCTTGAAAAAATCCGCAAATTAAAAGGAGTAGAGAAGTTGTATGATTACTATTAAATTAGCTGTTTTCAAACCTCTAATGCACCGACGAGATTATTTGATTAATCGTGTAATGAGCACGATAATTTAAATGTAAAATTCAAATCTCAAAAATCAAAATGACAATTCAAAATTTAAAAATATTAAAAAGCAGTGTGATAATATTCTAACATTCTACAGAATATTAGAATAATTTTGCATTTTACATTGTCATTTTGATTTTTGAAATTTGATTTTTTAATTTGAAATGTGTATTTTTCTACTTCAGCGATATTATTAGAGAGCGAAACGATAGGGGAGAATGATAAACGATATATATTCCTGACAAAAGAGAACGGAAAAATGGAAACGACTATCAAAGGAGGCTCGAAAGTATCAAGCAAACTACGCGCGCAATTAAGTTGGCCCGGCGCATTCACTCTCTATTGTAACAAAGCAAAAAATTTTCATCTCATTGGCGCGGAAGCGATAGAACATTTGCCACAATCTATTCAATGGAAAAATTGGATTATCTTGAACGCAATCAATGAACTCTGTATCTTATTTACGCACGGCGAACCACAAGGCCGTTTTTTTGATTTTATTATGGAAACGGAGAAAAAAATCGCGCGCGCGGAACACACAGCGCTTATCCCGCTTTTTCTTGCATTCCTTATAAAATCGCTTCATTTTCTTGGTTTCGGCCCGCATCTGTCTTCTTGTCTCTCATGCAAAAAAAAAGTTACCACACGTACTTCTTTCGTCTATCTTGATATTGCTGGTGGCGGTATTCAGTGCGAAAATTGCTATAAAATGGATATCACGACTCACAAAAATCAAAAAGAAAAAGAAAAAATATCTGTTGATCAATTCGCGCAGTCTGTCTCTCTCTTAACAAAACCGTATAATGAAATCAAAACAAAAAATTTCGGCGCGTCCGACGCAAAAATAATTTTCTCCATTATCAAAAAATATATTTACTGGCATCTCGGCGAAATGAAAAGTTTAAAAATTGTCGAAACACTGTTATAATATTCGTATGCAAACTTCACGGAAAGAAATTTTCGCAATGACTATTTTCGTTCTCTTTATTGTTGTTTCGCTGTATCATTTTTTTTCGAAGGGGATACTCTACCAAGCCATCGATCTGCCGACAATTTATGAAAAAAGATTTGAACAACTCAAAAAAATAACGCCGCAACGCGGCGTTTTTGGCTATAGTACTGAACCAATTTCATCAAACAATCCGTATTTCATAGAGCGAGCAACGATGGGATTCTATTTAACGCAATACGCGCTTGCGCCACGCTTAGCGCGGCAGATTGAAACGCTCAGCGTCTCGCCACGCGTCGTAGAACCAACGATAACCGATCAGTTCATTATCGGTGATTTTCATACGCCACTCTGGCAAAAAATCGTGGCAACAACTTCATTACGGCTTATTAAAGATACTGGCAATGGCGTTATTCTTTTTTCACCACGATGATTATATTCTCTTTTATTTTCCCCTTGCTTATCGGATGGTTCGTGATTGACTATTTTCTCCGCAACGCGCCATTGCTCTTTAAACTTTGCGCCGCGATAGGTATCGGGATTGGCATTTCCTCGATTTTTTCGTTTTTATGGATTATCCTTGTTGGACAATTTACCGTTTTTCTAATTGTCGCTGAAACCGTATTGAGTATTGTGCTCATTCTCATGGTATATTATACAAAAACCATTCTCTTATTCGCGCGAATAAGAGAATGGTTTTTGTACAGGATGCATAGGATATACAGGAGGGAAAAATTTTTTATTTCAAATGCCACCCTAACAAAAAATTCTTATTTTCCCTTCATAGGAATTATACTATTTGCCTCTGCCATTTTCGCCGCGCTTGCTTTTAAACAACCGCATGGCGAATGGGACGCGTGGGCAATTTGGAATCTGCGCGCGCGATTTTTATTCCTCGGCGGAGAACACTGGAAAGACGCCTTTAGTTCAATCCTCAGTTGGTCTCACCTTGATTATCCGCTCTTGCTTCCATTAACAATCGCGCGACAATGGTTTTATTCAAATTCTCTCACGCTCCTTGCGCCAAACATAACCGCATGGCTATTTATGTTTCTTGCGCTCGGAATGCTCTATTCGTTACTTTCGACAATGCGTGATAAACAACAAGCTCTTTTTGGAACAATACTTTTGGCAAGTACTCCCTTTTTTCTCAAGCACAGCGCAGAACAATACGCTGACGTGCCACTTTCATTCTTTATATTGTTGTTCTGTTCATTATTGATTTTTTATCATACTACGTTAGATCGGAAAATCCTATCACTCGCTGGAATTGTCAGCGGACTTGCTTTATGGACAAAAAACGAAGGCATTCTCTTTGTCGCGCTGTTTCTATTCATTCATACAATTTTCTCTCTCAAAACTAATGGCATAAAATCCACAATGCGTGAATTATTGTATTTTTCTTTCGGATTGTTTCCGATTGCGCTTATTGTATTTTATTTTAAAATATATATTGTTCCGGAAAACGCATTTAGTTCACAATTACCACTAGCTTTATCGCACTTATTTGAATGGGAACGATATATATATGTTGGCAAGAAATTCGCGCAACTCTTTAATACATTTGGCGGATTCATCATCAGCCCATTTCTTTTCTTGATACTCTACGCGGCATTACGCGGCATATATCATGACAGAAAAATACGATATATCCGTTGCGTTATTAGTATAACTTTAATCGCTGTACTCTGCGCGTATTTTTTTGTCTATATACTTACAACACGAGATGTCGCATGGCTTTTTGTCACAACGGCGGAACGGCTCTTACTCCAACTCTGGCCAACGATTATCGCGCTCTATTTCCTAATAATACAAGGCTTAAATCTAAACGACAAAGCTCAAAGAGATGAATTATTGAATAAAAAAATGTAAAATTAAAAAATCAAAATGCAAAATGACAGTCTAAAATTTTAAAATGAATTTAAAAACTATGTTTA
>CAZVCF010000025.1:0-13696 GCA_964626355.1 uncultured Gammaproteobacteria bacterium | reverse complement strand
AGGATATATCGGAGATATTTTAATTTTTGTTTTAAGGATTGTAGCGCTTCGAAACTCGCAAACGCGCATTTCTCGCGCGCGGGAGAAGGAACAAATCCAAGAATAGTTAAAAATTTCTGCCGTGTGAGAGTACGCAACGCCCCAATTTTCTTTCCTTTAAGATATTCAATTAAAAGCGCTGTTGATGCTTTTGACACAATACATCCTTTCGCGGTAAATTTTCCGTCAACGATAACAGTACGCTTTATCAATAAATATATATTAATTTTATCACCGCACGACAAATTATGAAACGATGTATGCACCGCTGGTTTTGGCAGTTTTCCGTAATAAGGCGAGCGTTGCGTGAGACTGATAAGATAAGAAGGATGCATTGTTTAAATGTAAAATTCAAAAATCAAAATGGAAAATGATATTTAAAATGCAAAAAGAGAGATATAAATTCTAAATCAAAATATCTAAATTCTATTTTTATAAATTCCAAATCCCAAGCACCAATAGTATAAATCACAAATTACAAGCACCAAATTACAAACAAATCCAAAGCACAAAGCACAAAATTCAAAACGGTTTAGAATTTTTGTCATTAGAATTTTGATATTGTTTGTGATTTGGAATTTGTAATTTGGGATTTTCCAACTAACGACCAAACGGTTTCGTATTTCGGATTTTAATTATTCACTATTCGTTATTCACTTTTCACTAAATATCTTAATACATTCTTTAAGCGCTTTAATAAATAAATCAATGTCTCTTTTGGTATTATAAAGATGCATGCTTATCCGTACACTCCCCTGCTCCGCATTCAATCGGTGATGTAATGGTTCTGCGCAATGAAATCCTCCGCGCACGCAGATATTTTTTGACGCGAAAAAATCAACCGCATCGTGCGGATGAATATCTTTTATATTGAACGAAATAATACTTGTTCGTTTTGTAATTCTATCGCCATAGATAACGATATTTTTAATTTTTAACATTTCTTTTAGCGCGTACGTAATGAGTTTTTGATTATAGTGATGGATATTTTCAAGCCCAATTTTTTTACTATACGCTATCGCCTTTCCAAGTCCGACAATTTCCGTAAAAGGCATCGTGCCGGCTTCAAACCGATAGGGAGCGTCTCTAAAAACGATCTTGTCTTTGGACACGCTCTGAATCGTATTGCCGCCCGTAATAAAATTATCCATTGCATCGAGAATTTCTTTTTTGCCATATAATACGCCGACACCAAGCGGTCCAAAACATTTATGCCCTGAAAACGCAAGAAAATCGCAATTAATCTTTTTGACATTCACTGGAATATGCCCGATCGATTGTGAAGCGTCAACAAGTGTGATAATGCGCGGATTAATTTTTTTAGCTTCTTTTATAATCGCTTCAATCGGATTGATAATACCGAGCATGTTTGATACATGTGTAATCGCGAATATCTTTGTTCGACGAGTGATACTATTCTTAATCGTGGCAAGCTTGATATGGCCATCGTTATCAATATCCAAAAATTTGACCCGTGCTCCTCGCGCGCGCGCGAGCTGAACCCACGGCACAAAATTTGAATGATGTTCCGCGACGCTTACGACGATTTCATCTCCGCGTTTTAAAAATTTTTCTCCGTACGCTCGCGCAACGCAATTAATCGCTTCCGTCGCATTTTTTGTAAAAATAATCTCTTCTTCGCGCGCGTTGATAAAATGCGCGATTGTTGCGCGCGACTTTTCAACTTCTTTTTCCGCTTTCATTGAAATCGTATAAAATCCGCTGTGCGCGTTTGCGTTATATCGCGTATAAAAATCATTCATTGCATCCAAAACAATTTTCGGCTTCTGCGCTGTTGCCGCCGAATCCAAATAAACCATTTTTGGATTATTTTCAAAAATCGGAAAATCTTTTTTATAATTTTTCGCCATATTTATTAAAATCCATATCGTATTACCATTGCCATGGCAGAGATAGTACGATACAAAAAATTAAAATTATATCATATATTTTTGTTTTCTAATTCTATGCCGATTAAATTATTAAATTCCACCGCGTAGTCGATTGGCAATTCTTTTATAATCGAATCGAAAAATCCGTTAATGAGAATATTTTTCGCGGTTTGTTCGTCAAAACCGCGTGAACGAAGATAAAAAATTTGCTGTTCATCCAATTGCGAAACAGTCGCTTCGTGCGCTAATTGTGCTTCGTTTTCATCAACGACAAGAGACGGAATCGCATCGCTTTTCGAGATGGAATCAAGAATCATGCCATCGCATCGCGTTTTGCTTTTTGTTCCGCGCGCGCCTTTTCGCACCTTTACCAATCCGCGAAAAATTGCTTTACCGCCGTTCATACTTAACGATTTTGAAATAATTTGCGAGGATGTGTTCGGGGCCAGATGGAACATTTTTCCGCCAGTGTCCTGAATTTGTCCTTTGCCGGCAAGCGCCAATGAATATAAAATACCGCGCGCGCCTTCTTCCATTAAATAAACCGATGGATATTTCATCGTAATTTTTGATCCGATATTGCCGTCAATCCACATAACTTCGGCGTCACGATACGCGAATGCGCGTTTGGTGACTAAATTATAGATATTATTTGACCAATTTTGAACGGTAATATATTTCACTTTCGCGCGCGGTTTCGCGATGATTTCAACGACTGCCGCGTGCAGTGAATCTTCTGAATAAATCGGCGCGGTGCATCCTTCTAAATACGTTACTTCACTTCCCTCTTCCGCGATAATCAGCGTCCGCTCAAATTGTCCAAAACTGCGCGCGTTAATTCTGAAATACGCCTGCAAGGGAACAGCGACTTTCACATTTTTTGGAATATAAATAAATGATCCGCCACTCCACACACACGAATTAAGCGCGGCGAATTTATTATCATTCGGCGGAATAACCGTACCAAAATATTTTTTAAAAAATTCGGGATATTTTTTAAGTCCGGTATCCGTATCACAAAAAATAACGCCGTCTTTTTCCCATTTATCTTTGAGATTATGATACACGATTTCTGAATCATACTGCGCTCCAACACCAGCGAAAAAATTGCGCTCCGCTTCGGGAATACCTAAACGATCAAAAGTATACTTGATCTCCTTTGGCACCTTCTCCCATGAACTATATTTATTTTTCGATGGATCTTTATAATACGTAAATTTTTGAAAATCAATTGAACGTAAATCCGGTCCCCACGACGGCATTTTTTTCTTTTTAAAAACATCATACGCGCGCAAACGAAACTCCAACATCCATTGTGGTTCTTTTTTATGCGATGATATTTCTTTTACTAAACGCGCTGAAAGTCCTCTCTGCGCCGAAAAAAAAGAAATATCTTTTTGCTTAAATCCATAGCGGTACATACAATAGAATTTAGAAAATAGAAAGTAGAAAATAGAATACAGAATAAATTTCTAATTTCCAATAAATTTTTCCACCCTACCTATGCGAGGTATATGCTGAACGAGACAAACATGAAATCCTAAATAATTTCACCCCGCATTCGCGGGGTGCCCCGCGGATGCTGGGTAAAAGCCGGATTTTTCAATTTTTGAGATGAGTTTTGTATCTCCTTTATCAACTATTTTCCCATCGCGCATCACATAGATTCTTGTTGGTCGTATCGCGCGCGCCATCTCTATTGAATGCGTGATACATACGACGCCGCATTCATTGCGTTTAAATTTTTTGACTATACGTATGATGTCTTTTTTAGCTCCGATATCAAGTCCCGCGTCAATCTCATCGAGAATCAATAATCGAGGCTCGAGAATCAGCGCCTCAACAATCTGCATTTTTTTCTTTTCGCCTCCGGAAAAATTATTATACAAATATCGTTCCTTGAATGACGAATCAAGATCAACTAACGCGAGATATGAATCGATTTGTTTTTCGATAACGCGCGGTGCAACTAATTTCATATTTTTTCTAAATAATAACTGTTGCAGATATGCGTCAACGCGAACGCCTGAAAGCGCAGGGATCGTCTGATAACCAAGAAAAATACCTGCGCGAACTCGTTTCTCCGTCGGCCAACGATTGATTCTTTTCCCATCAAAAATAATTTTTCCGCCAACAATTTTGAACTGCGGATCGCCGATTATAGCGCTACATAACGATGATTTGCCGCTTCCATTCGGTCCAAGTAGCACGATAATCTCACCGCATTTTAAAAACAAATTAATATCTGAGAGAATTTGTTTTCCGCTTTTAAGCGCAACGGTTAGATTGGATAGTGTAAATAATTTATGCATTGTTTTTATAATGAATGATATCACTTAAATATATATTTCTCATTGATTTAAAAACTGCAGTGGATAAAATATCGCCGATTGTTTTGCTCTGACAAGTGCGTTCGAGTTTGCATGGTTTGATATGGCACGGCAAAACGCGCGTCGGTCCTTCGAAAATATTCAATAATTCCATCAACGATATCGCAGACACTTTCTTTGCGAGCACATACCCGCCGCCGAAACCTTTAAACGAGTGGATATATCCGTGCACGCGTAGAACGCGCGTGATATGTTCAAGGAACTTTTTCGTACCCATTCCTTTTTCTTCAATAAATTCAGCAATGCTTATAGGACGTTTCTCGCGTACTCTATGCGCAAGAAACTCAAGAAAAAGAAATGCGTAATGCGTTTTTGCCGACAATTTGATAATTCCTGACATAATCTAATATACAATTTAAATCCTATCTATTAGCTAGGATTATAAACAAATTAAAAAAAAAGTAAACCCCGCCATTAAAAGACAGGGTTATAATAAATGTAAGAGTAGTAAATGAATTAAGTGATGTCTCGTTCCGTAATATCTCGAGAGAAATCGTTATCTACATTGCCAAACGCATGATTGGCAATCAGTATATACATATTCTGCAAACGAAACCATATCGCTTCCAATAACTTTCTAATTGGATCGTCAATAAGTGTCCATACAAATGACCATGGCCAATAGGCAATCCATGCGCTAATTTTCCCTTTATAATTTCTAAACGGGGAAACACCCGGTATATATAATCCTGAGTATGTCACATTTGATTGCCAGTCCCTCTTAAGATGATTAGGGATCTCGTCGCCGGTTATATTATGATTCAACAGGTATTCTCTTTTCCGTTCTTGATAAATTCTACCTTGTTTTTTAAAATAGGAACGCGTTTTTGGAATAGAGTAAATTATCCCAGCAACTATATACCCACCGACATAGAGTAACGCAAGAAGAGGTTTTTCAGCAATAGATTGAAAAATCTTTATATCGCCGAGGAACTGCAAAAGCGCGAAAAAAACGACTAACGAAACAGTTGCTGATCCAATATATTTTTCGTCGTAACTAACACAGACGAAAAGAATTATTATTTCTATTGTCGCGAGTAGCCAAAAAAATATCGTGCCAAATACAAATAATGAAGTAATAGCAAGTGGTGCGACAAATCCTGAAAGCAATAAATAGCCAATCGCAATAAGCGTTCCGATGCCAAATAAATAACGCATACTTTCTTTTCTCCTTTGTCTTATTAATATATTTTTGAACAAATGCAAAAATATATAATTAAAGAACGTATCTTTTTGATTATTAATTCATTATAATAATCACCTTCAAGATAACATATCCTCTAAAAATGTCAAGCCCATCATTTATTACATAAATAATGGGCTTTATTTTAAAAATTTATGTCATTTCAATTTGAAAATCGCAACGTCAAATTGCCGTTGCAAATATCTTCCGATATACGGATGTTCCATGCGAATTGACGTAATGATCGGAAAAAAATATTCCTCAGTTTCATCTATTTTCTTTACTTGTTTTGCTGGCGAACAATTTTTAAGCGTCCTTAAATTATGCAGTCTATCCACACACTTGCATATCTTCACAACAAGAGAACTATTTAAAAGCGCCCTAAAATATTTTTGGTGTCCTTTATCATTTTTTATCTTCGTCAGCGCTTGCACAATTTGCGCAACGCGTGAACCAAATATAAGTTCGATTCTTTTATAATTTAAAATATAACTGTCTTCTACGATATCATGGAGAAGTACAGCTATAATAAGTTCGTGATCGATGATATGTAATTCATCAACCAAAATTAACGCGGCGGCACGCACGTGTTCAAAATACCGCTCACCATTTTCTCTTTTTTGATTTCTATGGCCATATTTCGCGAAGTCATACGCCATATCAATCTTTTCAATTTGTTCGGGTGATACTCTCAACCGCAATCTTTCAAGAAATGTTTTATGATTTTCTATTTTTTTCATTATAGTCTCTTTTCTTTATGTGTCGAAATGGCGCAATAGTATGTATCGCGCCATTTTATTAGTAGTTCATAATATCTCTAGCTCGTCTTAAAATCTATATTGTAAAAAACCATATCGCTTCATAAGCGATACCTAAGATCGCATACGACCAAAGACGAATATAAAAAACGTGACGCGATGAATTATCTCGCCATTTCGAAAGAATATAGCAAACCTCACCTATCACAGGAAGTAAAAAACAAACCCCTATAATCGCCACGAAGATTCTCATGATATGAGAAAATATCTCTAAGGGAATTATTCCTCTTGTTAAAAAAAACAATATTATGAACAAAAATGATTGAAATATTGTTCGTCTAAAGCTCCGATATCGTTTTTCGTCAGAATGAAGAATCATATTTTTTTCATTTTCCATAATTTTCCACCTATTATTTTATTTTCTGATTTACAGAAATTCTGTGAATTTCTTTTTTAACGCTGATTGTAAATAACTATGTACTAAAAATATACCATATTCTTCAAATTTTGTCAATAACCAAAAAACCATTGATTTTCAATGGTTTTTTGGTTTGAAGTCATATCGTTTGAATCTCTCAAGGGTCTTATTCCCCGCCGCTTGCGGCGGAGTCGTTCATCTCTCTATTCTGAATTTTATTATTCGTTCTTGACTTATCCGCCGAAGATAGAGAATTTTGTATTTAATATTTAATTCTTTTTAAATTTTGATTTGTCATTTTGCATTTTGATATTTACATTTTGCATTTTCTACGCCGTCTGCTTCTCCCCTTGTATAACGCGCCAATGATAAAGGAAAAGCGGGATGCCGACGATAATCAATGCGAGAGAATTTGCGGCAGTTCGTTGGCGATTACTTTTCTGCGGATCATAATCGCTTTGAAGCATCTTCCAATTTTCATAATCCTGCTTCCAGTTTTGCAAAGCGCGATAATCGGCATCAGTAAGTCCGATAAGTAACGAAGGGTCTTGATTCTCCTGCAATTCCTTTCCGCGCATAAAATAATTCGCCGGTATCGGAACCGATTTTTCATGAATCCACATACTTTTGTCCGCTTCGGTAAAAATAAAAACCTTAAGGCCCAACTCAACGAGTTGCGCCGAACCAATGACCATCAAAATCAATCCGACTAAACTGAACAAATATAAATACACAAGTCGAATCCATGGCTTCTTCGAAAACAGCGAAGCGGATTTTACCACTTTCTTTTCTTTTGGCATAAAGAACGATTAAGATGTAAGTAACTCTATTATCGCATACGATCGCCGCGCGTGAAAGAAAATATACACAGAGATGGTTACAAAACTATTCCTGCTACAATTTTAGATTTTTGAGCGAAACGAGGAAGGCGAGTAAAAAGATTTGAGTCGTAGTAGAACTACGGTGAAAATCTTTTTGCGAAGCCTGACGAAGTTGCAGCCAAAAAGCTAAAATTGTAGTAGGAATAGTGTTGTAACCATCTCATAGACCGTTCTCCGGTTAGAGCGTTTTTAATTTCTCTATTTGCTTTTCAATTTTTTCGGGGGTAATTTTTTCGAAAAGCGGACTAAAAATTCCTAATGAAATTTTCTCCGGCAGATACGAGTATTCCCATTTCGTGTCTTTAATGCCGAAATAATCAAAAATTTTTGTCGAAGAGGAAGGCATAAAAGGCTCTGACAATATCGCGCAATTAAAAATCGTTTCAAGGCATATATACAGTGTTGCTTCAGCATGCGCTTTATCCGTTTTGACAGCCTCCCACGGTTTTTCTTTATCAATATACTGATTCGCGCGATGGACAATCTTAAAAATTTCCGCGAGAGCATTCTTTATTTTCGGATCGTAACCGATAAGCGTCGCGATGTCATCGAATTCTTTCTGTCCAATTATTGTATTCTCTATTTTTTTCTGCCGTGTAATAATCCCGTTAAAATGAACGTGCGCAATACTCACGGTTCGGTTAACAAAATTGCCCCACGCGGCAATCAACTCGTTATTGATAAGATCGCCGAATTCTTTCCATGAAAAATTACTATCTGCAGTATCCGGATAAATACGAACTAAATAATAACGAAGATAATCAGACGGAAATTCCTCTAAAAATTCCGGCGCCCACACCGCCCAATTGCGGCTTGAAGAAAATTTCTGATTTTCTAAATTCAAATATTCGCTTGAAACAATTTGATCCGGCAAATGCAAATCCCCTTTTCCCATTAACATTGTCGGCCAAATAATCGTATGAAAAGGAATATTATCTTTTCCGTGCACATAATAATGAAACGCGTTATCATTCTGCCAAAATCCTTTCCAATAATTTTCATCACCGATTTTTTTTGAATATTCTATTGAAGCGGATAAATAACCGATAACCGCCTCAAACCACACGTACAATTTTTTCTGTTCATACTGCGGCAGAGGTATAGCGACTCCCCACGAAAGATCGCGTGTCACCGCCCGATCTTTTAATCCTTCTTTGATAAAATTCAAGCTCATGTTTTTTGCGTTTGATTTCCAATTCTTGCTTTGTATCCATCCGGTAAGCTGTTTTTCAAACGCGGATAATTTTAAAAAAAAATGTTCCGTTTCTTTTGGAATCGGCGCGTTTTTACAAATTTTACATCGCGGATTTTTAAGATCAAGAGCGTTAAGTATGGCTCCGCATTTATCGCACTGGTCTCCGCGCGCGTCTTCGTAACCGCATTTCGGGCATATTCCTTCTATATAACGATCTGCGCGAAATGCCGCGCATTTTTCACAGTACGGAAGCGTCTGATTTTTTACATATATATATCCTTTTTTATAAAGTTGGAGAAACATATCCTGCGCAACGGTTTTATGATTATCCGTTGTCGTTTTCGTATATACATCATAACTGAAATCGAGTTGCTGAAAAGTGCGCGAAAACTCCTGATGATAGAACTCGGCGATATCCGCTGGATTTTTATTTTCTTTTTCCGCGCACACGGTAATCGGCGTACCATGGCAATCAGATCCCGAAACATACAGTACTCGATCGCCGCGCAAACGATGGAAGCGCGCCAATACATCGCCGGCCAATAAGCCGGCAATTCTCCCTAAATGCAATGAACCGTCAGCATACGGCCACGCGGCGCCGATGAAGATATTTTTTTCCAACATATATATTCAAAAATCAAAATGATCACCGCCTTTGGCGAGATCCCGTCAGAATGAGGGACAAATCAAGAGATTATAAATACGAAATTCGAAGCACGAAATTCGAAACAAAAGAAAGCTAAATCCAAAATCTAAATGACCAAAACAATTCAAATTTTATTGTCATTGAGATTTTATTCTTGTTTTGAATTTTGAATTTTTGTCATTTGAATTTGTTTCGGATTTCGATATTCGAATTTCGAATTTGTTTTAAACCTTGATATTTTTATTCCTACTCACTACCAACTACTCACTATTTTTTACTATCTTAATTGTATCATTCTTTCTTTCACTTCTCCTATATCTCTGATTACTAATTCTGCGGGCTTGTTCGTATCAAACGATGATGAAAGCATAAAATATTTTCCTTCGCCAAAACCGTTCCCTTCCGCTTTCGCAGGCGTGTATTCTTTGCCGTTTGCGTCAACGATGACAGTATTACGCGCGAAATTAAATTGCCGAAAATCAAATGAAGAAGATTCAAACGAAATGAGAAAATAAGACTGTTGATCCCATTGGGTCGGATTATAAACCGCGGTGATTTTAACGCCATCATCTCCTTTATATACTTTTGTAATGTCGCCATTAGATTCTTGTGTAGGCTCTTCGCTCACGACCACCCCTCCGTCAGGTATTGATTTTTCTCTTAATAAAAAATAGAATCCTCCGACGACAATCAGCGCGCCGAGGACAAAAACGATAATCGTAAAGTGTTTTTTCGAGAACATAGACAAAAATGTAAAATGTAAATATCAAAATGTAAAATGACAGTGTAAAATTCAAAAATGAATTACCATAGAACGATTATTAAAAGAGTTTATTGAAATATCAGATGTAATGACCTCAAGTATTCTTATGCGTAGAGACAAAAAATAATTTTAACATTTTGCATTGTAATTTTGCATTTTGATTTTTAAATTTTGCATTTACTATATCCTCTCGTATTCTCTCATTTCGATCTGTGTTTCTACCTGTTTCCATGTTTCAATAACGACCGACACAGCGATGAGTAAACTCGCGCCGCCGATCGTCATTGTTCTGATATCGAGAAAACCTTGAACGAGTAGCGGGATAACGGCGATCAATCCCAACGACAACGCTCCTGCGAGCATTATCTTATTACTCACGTTTCCTAAATAATCCGATGTATTCTTCCCAGGACGAGTTCCGGGAATAAATCCACCCTGTTTTTGCAAATGTTCTGAAACTTGGTCTGGACGAAAAATAATGCTGGTATAAAAATACGTGAATAAAACAACCAAAATAAAATAACTAAAACCGTATATCAATTGATTTTGAAAAAGCGTGATAAGGGACGCGCCCATTGAAGCGAAAAACGCGCTGCCGCTTCGTTCCAATAACTGACCGATAAGCGAAGGAAATAAAATAAGCGAAATCGCGAAAATAATCGGAATCATTCCCGCTTGATTTACCTTAATGGGCAGATAGGTATCCATACCGCCGTACATTCTATTTCCTCGTATACGCCGCGCATACGAAACCGGTATTTGCCGCTGACCGTCGTTTAAAATGATAACACCGGCGATCGTCACCAGCGCGATCGCGATAAACACAAATAAACTAAAAATTTTCGTCTTATCAAATGTGATAATTGTCTGCTGAATTGATTGAGGGATACTTTCAACGATACCAGCAAAAATAATCAACGAAATTCCATTGCCAATTTTTTTCTCTGAAATGAGTTCACCGAGCCACATTAAAAAAATAGTTCCACCGGTCATCACAATAATTGTCGCTATTAAATTTTCCAGAGTAAGATTCGGAAAAACATTTCCACTTTGAGATAAAAGCGCGATCATGCCGTATCCTTGCAAGAGTGCAAGCGGGACCGTTAAAATTCTTGTATATTGATTCAACCGTTGTCGTCCTGATTCACCCTCTTTCGCTATTGCTTCCAATTTTGGCACGATCATCGTCAAAAGCTGGATAATGATTGACGCGGTGATATAGGGACCAACGCCGAGCGCGACAAGCGAAAAATTTGCCATCGCGCTTCCTGACAATACATTTAATAAACCAAGTAATTGGTTACTCTGGAATAATTGTTGCAAAGCCGCTAAATCAATGCCCGGAACTGGAATATGCGCCGCAATGCGAAAAACAATAAGTAAACTCAGCACATAAACAATGCGATTCCTTAAATCTTTAAAATACCATAATTCTTTAATTTTTGTCCACACGGTTCAAGTTAAAAACTAAATTTAAAAAAATCTCTAAATCCTAATCTCTTTCGCCAGAGGCGAATCCGCCTTCGGCGGAAATCTCTAAACAAATTCAAATATCAAAATTCAAAACAATTAGAAACTAAAAAATTGAAAATTCTATTTGATTTTGTGTTTTGGATTTATCATTTTTACATTTTGCATTGTCATTTTGCATTTTGATTTTTAAATTTTTCATTTATCACGCTCCCTCCCGCGGCAATGATTTTCTTTTGCGCGGACGCGCTGACCAAAAGTTTCTTAATCACAATCGGTTTAGTAATTTTTCCAACGGCTAAAATTTTAACTGTTTGTCCCTTTAATAATCTCTTTATAGTACCATGTTCAAGAAGATAATTTTTTGTAATCACGTTATTCGGTTGCGCAATCCGATCTATCTCACCGATATTTACTATCGCTGGGTGTATAAAAAACGAATGGAAACCTTTTTGTTTAGGCAATTGGCGAAGGAAAAATTTTAGACCTCTCAGCTTAAGACCCTTGCGTCCGCCCGTCCGCGCGCGTTGTCCTTTTTGTCCACGCGTCGAATAGGTGCCATGTCCCGACGCATTGCCGCGACCGATTCGTTTGCGTTTTTTCTGCCGTATATTTGGTTGAAGTGAGTGAAGGGTAAGCATAGTAGTTAATTAAGAGTTATTTGCCAAACCACGATTTCTGCTACATGTTCGATAACGCGGCTACGACTTCGTCGCTCCTCCTCGCGGTATCTTTCTCCTTGATACCGCTTCGTCGTCGCTCCTCGTCTCGCTCGCGTTCTCGAACATTCGCGACGAAACGGGGTTCGGCAAAGAACTCTAACTATTTTTGAAAATTTTTAAAACTTTGTAGGACTTGCATAACAACCCGAGCATTATTGATTTTATTACTTGCTCCGAGCATTTTTGAAACAACATCTTGATAACCAGCAAGATCAAGGATCGCACGCGCAACGCCACCAGCAACCAAACCCGTCCCTTGTCGCGCCGGTTTTAACATAATACGCGCTGTTTTAAATTTTGCGCGCACTTCATGTGGAATAGTAGTACCAACAATCTGCGCATGAATAATATTCTTTCGCGCTTGTTGCACTGCTTTATTCATCGAAATCGAAACGTCAGGGCCCTTTGCAATACCCATACCGACATTTCCTTTTCGATCTCCGATAACAACACATGCGCGAAATGACATATGTTTTCCTCCCGCAGTGACACGAGTTACTCGCCGTATCTCGATCATTTTTTGATCATACGTATCGCTTGCATCTATTGCTCCAGCTATTTTTTTAATATTAGCGTCTTTTTTGTACACGTTTCAAGTTAAAAAGTAAAAACGAAAAATTAAAAATTCATTGGAAAGTAGTAATTAGAAATTGAAAATTTGTTTTTATCCCTAATTTCCTAATCCCCTATAAGCTAATCCCCTATTCTAAAATTGTAATCCTCCTTCTCGCGCGCCTTCAGCAAATTCTTTAACCTTGCCATGATATTTATACTCCCTTCTATCAAAGACTACCTGTGAAATTCCTTTTTTTTGACACGAAGTTGCAATTATTTTTCCGATCTCGCGCGCGATATTTTTTTCTTTTCCGCGCGCTTCTATATTCTTATCGCTTGCGGCGCAAAGCGTTATCCCTCTTGTATCATCAATGGCCTGCGCATAGAGATGTTTATTACTCCGATAAACACAGAGACGCGGACGTTCCGCTCTTCCGACCACGCGCGATCGTACGCGCCGTACCCGGCGCGCCTTTTGCTGATTTTTTATTTTCTCATGATTTTTCATATTCCATTTATTTATTTTCCTTTTTATTTATCTTTTTTAGGACTTGCGCGAAATAGAGTATTCTGAACCATTGTGCGAAAAAACGAGAAAATGAAGCGTTTTAACCAGAAATGCAACTGTCTGACGAGCGGAGCGAGGAGTTTTGCATTTCGTATTTAAAACGCGCCACATTTTCGAAGTTTTTGGAGCGTTCCGGTTCAGAATACTCTATTTCGCGCAAGTCCTCTCACTCATTTCGCTGCTCCCGCGGCAAGCGCTTTCTTCCCCGCTTTCTTG
>CAZVCF010000024.1:8629-14021 GCA_964626355.1 uncultured Gammaproteobacteria bacterium | reverse complement strand
TTTGTCTGCTTGTCGCCTATATTGCCGGATCATATATACGACACCTTGAAAACCCGGACGATAAAACAATGCCATCAATCACTAAGATGATTGAGGGCGCAAAACGTTATGCGTTCGAAGAAGATCGTCGTCCCCCTCATGACATACGTATTGTCGTTGACACCATTGCAAGCGGAAAACGTTTTTTGATCTCATGCGGATTGCTCTTTGTCGGACTCTTCCTCGGGCTCCATATAGGCGTTTTCCCGTTTCTCGAAATCCTCTTATTGAAATTTATTAGATTCATCCAAGGAATAAATCCTGTCTTACTCTCTGCAATCCTTTTTGTCACAGTTGGTACCGACGAATTGTTCAAAGTCTTATTGATTCTCCTCGGCGTTATGCCGACGATTATTCTGAACACATACCAACGAGTAAAAGGCGTTCCCCAAGAATATGTAACTAAAGGAAAGACGCTCGCCGCAAGCGATATGGAAATCGCGTATCTCATCATTCTTCCACGTATTTGGCCTCATTTACTCACTGATTTTCGCTTGAGTCTTAAGGATGTTGCGATTTTTCTTATGGTTGGAGAAAGTATTCAAGCAAGTGTCGGACTTGGATTCAGGGCATTTATTTTACAAAGAAACAATGGAATGGATATCATTATTCCTATCATCATTTATACTACTCTGCTTCTTTTCCTCGCCGGTTCATTAATACTGCTTTGGATTAGATGGAGATATAAATGGGTTGATAAAGAATAAATAATAAAAAAGGAAATTATATGTCATCTCATATTTTAAGATTGGAAAATATCGTCATTAGGTATCCGGACAATCAAACAAAGAGGATGAAAACTATTCTTAATAATCTTACTTTGCGTGTGCGCAAAGGAGAATTTGTTACGATTGTCGGTCCAACTGGCTGCGGAAAATCAACAATGCTACGACTTATCTTAGGTTCTGAAAAACCGACGAACGGCGTAGTGATTATTAATGGAAACAGCGCAGTTGGATCAGATAGAAATCGAGGGATCGTATTTCAAAAATACTCCTTGTTCGAATGGAAGACAGTTCTAGAAAATGTAATGTTTGGATTGGAGCTTGAAGCGTTCAGTCTTCCTGCGCGTTTCTACAACCCCATCGGATGCTGGAAAAAAAGAAAACGGTTCAAAGAAGAAGCAATGGAATATCTCGAATCGGTCAGACTTGCAGAACATTGGAATAAATATCCCTATCAATTATCAGGAGGACAACGACAACGTACAGCAATCGCTCAAGCATTAATTATGAAACCGTCAATTCTAATGATGGATGAACCGTTTGGCGCATTAGATGAATCAACGCGAGAACATATGCAAATTTTTATGCTCGAACAATGGGAAAAGCAAGGAACAACCATTTTCTTCATTACCCATAGCACCGAAGAAGCTTTATTCCTAGGAACGCGCATTATTGTTCTCTCACCCTATTGGGTGACCGACGATGGAAAAAACAGCGAAGGATCAAAAATAGTTATTGATAAAAAAGTAGCAGTTGAAAATCCAAAAATAGATGATAAATACACTGAAGAATTTAATCATCTTCTTGCGCAAATAAGATCGGATGGAATAGAAAAAAGGAATCCTCAGCCGTTAAGCAAATTCGACCTCTCGCATCCAGATGCAATACCAACCGGTCCGGCTCATTCACAAAAGGAGACACTATAATGGAAATTCGACCTCTATTCTTAGATGAGATTAACGATGCGTATAATAAACGTAGAAAAAATCTCACCGTTCTAACCGGAGCAGTGCACGATCTATTTTTCAGCCCTCGAGCGAACAATTATTGTTCGCTCGAGCAACTTCTCCAAAATGAATTAGAAGACAAATTCAATCTAGTACGAATGGATATAGCGACTGGCATCAGCTTCTATGACGAAAAAACTGAGCAAGAAGTAGTGCGTGTAGTACAATCTCCTAATAGCGTCTATGGGAACCAACCGCCGATTAAAAATGCGAAAGGAATAATAGAGAGCGTACGGCATCAGCCATTGCCCGCGCTTGTGCTTCTGAAAGAAATTTCTGACGCATTCATTCGTCTCGGGAGAATTGAAGAAAAATTAAAACCACTTTGCATCGTTTTCCAATATGCTGGATCACTCTTCCCCTACGGATCATTCAATGCGCTTTCAGAAATTGATCGTCAGCGACTGATATGGTTTATGAGTTGGGTTGCGGATCCGATATTCAATGAAAGCCCGACTCTCTTAATTCTCATCAATCCGGTAAAAAGTGAAGTAAGTCAAACAATTACTTCTCTGCCTCACACAGGACATATTGAAATCAAACTGCCTGATAAGAATGAGCGTGAACGATTTAGTAATACATTCATTGTAAAACGCCCTGAAATTAAATTGGAAACGAATGTGCAACGATTCGCCGAAGACACCGCAGGAATGTCGCTTGCGAATATAAAAGATTTGCTTGAAGTGGCAAGCCGCACCGGACAAACTCTTGCGACAAAACAAGTCGTCAAGGAAGTGAATAGAATTTTGCAAGCGCAATTGGGAGATATTATAAAAATTAAATATCCGACACACACCACTAAGGATATAATAGGTTACAAAGAAACGGATAAAATTTTTAGATATGTCTTCAAGCGATGCGAGAATCCGTCAACGGCCGTTAACGCAATTCTTGTATCCGGTTCAAACGGAGCGGGAAAAACATTCCAATTGGAAGCGCACGCGGCAGAATCTGGACGAGTCGTTATTGAACTTGCTGGACTCCGCGGTTCGTATTTCGGAGATACCGATAAATTCTGGGAATTGTTTCTATTTAATGTGACCATTTTTGGCAAGGTGTTGATACTGCTTGATGAAGCGCATACCGCTTTTGGAAGTGTCCATGGAAAAGACACTCATGAAACGGAAAAGCGTCTCGCGGGCAATATGATAAAAATGATGGGCGACCCATTGCTCGCTGGGAAAATCCTATGGGCATTGATGAGTTCTCGTCCCGATGAACTTGATCCGGACATAAAAAGCAGGAGTCCGATTCAGATTCCTATATTTGATCTTGAAGGAGAAGACAGAAAATTATTTGTCAAAATGATGCTTGAACGCGCCACTGTTGTTGTTCCTGACACGGAACTTGAAGAGATACTTAAACGCACCGATTATTTCTCCGCGCGAGATTATAATAATTTCGTAAAAGAAATTATCGGGCAACGAATTGATAATCCAAAAATGAGCGCAGGCGAGGTATTAAGCGAATGGAACGCATCCAAGTCAATTATTCTGCAGAGAGAATTCCAAATGTTTATCGCGACACAGCACTGTTCCTATCCAAAATTAATTCCTGAACGTTTACGTCAGCTGTCCGACATAGATATTTTGAAAAAAATAGAAGAATTAAAATTCGTATTACGATATTAAACTGGTCGTTCTATACAATACAAAAACCCTCTACATAAAAGTAGAGGGTTTTGGCGTTGACAAAAAAACAACGGTGTCCTATTCTTACAATATAGTTCATTACATAAAAAAAAATAAAGGAAAACTAATGGAACAAAAAAAATATTTTACGGAATCTGAAGCGAATGATTTTCGAATAAAAATCAGCGAGGCGGTTACGGAAATTCATAAAGAAGTCATCGGTTTCGATGAAGAAATCTATCTCTCGTTCGTCGCAATTCTCGCGATTAATGGCGGACATATTCTCGCAGAAGGCGAACCGGGTATCGGCAAAACGATTTTCTGCCGCACTATTCCTCGTGTATTTGACGCGCAATTTTCTCGTGTACAATTTACCGCCGACCTTTTGCCATTTGATATTCTCTTAGGATTCGGCTTGCTTGAAAACGAATCGCTTTCACTTGAAAAACTCGCTATTAGACCCGGCGCGCTTTTTACCGATTTTCTTCTTGCTGATGAATTCAATAGAGCTCCGCATAAAACGCAAGGTGTATTAATCGAAGCGGCTGAAGAGAAACAAATTACTCTTGAAGGAAAAACAAAAACACTCAGTCCCCTCTTTACTATTTTTGCCACGCAAAACGATATCGAAATAGAAGGAACCTACGGCCTTTCCGAGGCGGTCGCTGATCGATTTTTATTTAAATTATATATTGTATTTCCCGATAAAGAAACGCTTGAAAAAATCATTATGCGCGACCAACTGCCTAAACAATTTAAAAAAATCTTTACTCCGGAAGAAATATGTGCATGGCGTCTTCGTATCTATCAACAGTATATTGTCAGCCAGTCACCGCGACTTGCCCTGTATACGAATTATGTTGGTCGCATCATTTCAGCGATACGGCAACATCCCGCGTGGATCGTCGGCCCATCGCCGCGCTCAGCGGAAGATACGTTGCATGCCGCGGCAGTCAACGCGTTCTTTAACAAACGAAACGAAATCACTCAAGAAGATATAAAACGAGTGGCCCTACCAGCGCTTCGCGGACGGTTTCGTATTAGTCTTTCAAAGGCTGAAGAAGCAGGTATCCCTCGCGGGCGTTCAAATACAATGATTGATTCAGTCATCCGCTCCGTTCTCGATACAACCCCTTTAATTGCGTAGGGACACATAATGAAAAATGAATTAGTGCGTCTTAAATTCAAAAAAGGATTTCGTTCAATTATTTCTGGAGAATTCCGAAGCGGGCATACTGATATATCGAGTTATGATTTCAAAGAACTTAAACCGTTTCAATTCGGGAACGATATTCGTAGCATTGATCTCAAATCGCGCGCGATGCGAAATGATTATTTTTCACGCGCTCGTCAACCAGAACGAATTACGAATATCTATTTTTGCGTTGATAATTCATCGTCATTACTCTTCAGCTCTCAATCGCAGACTAAAAGAGATATACAGATTGAGATATTATCTCTTCTAACACAAGCCGGCTTGCATGGAAACAATCGCATCGCTTTCATCGTTTTTGACGAAAAAATACAATCGTATATCCTGCAAAATAATGCTGAACATGTGCTCAACTCCTTCGATGAGATTAAACGTCTACCGTGTGAAAATAATGATTCGCGTCTTTCTGCCGCGCTTCAGGTAATTGAAACGACGATAGAAACTCCCTCTCAAAAACCAAGTGCGATCTTCATCCTTTCTGATTTTATCTGCGATCCTTCGTATGAAAAAATACTTGTGCGTCTCAATGAAACAATAGACGTTATCGCTTTTATTATACGTGATCCTCTTGAAAATAATTTTTCACAACCACGATTCAGTAGTGTTCACTATACTGATATAGAAACAAACTCATACGCTTTTGCCGCGCCCGTTTCATTGCCGCACGACACAACGAATGAAATTTTGAAGCGCATTACGATTGACCATCTCTCTTTGAGCACGACGGAATCGTATGAAACGCGAACAAAAAAAATAATAGATTTCTTTGATGAAAGA
>CAZVCF010000024.1:0-8529 GCA_964626355.1 uncultured Gammaproteobacteria bacterium | reverse complement strand
GTTAAAACCATCCACTCCGGGCTTTTTGCCCGGAGTTTGACATTATCAACAATAAGAGTACCCTAAAAAAAGTTTATTACAAATAACTAAAGATGTCTTATGAAAGGAGAAATAGCGTAAATGCCAAAACGATGGTTATTAAGTCTTTTCGTTGCAATTATTCTTTTGACACAAAAAAACAGCGCACTCTGTTCTGATTATCAAGAAGGTGACGAAGAACAAATTGTTTCTCTACCACCATTGATGATTAAAAGCGCGTCGATAGAGAACGATTTTATTAATGGACAATATCTCACTATACAACACGCGCTTTTTGTGCGAAACGATGTCCAAGTACAGTGGAAAGATTTTGAGAAAATCGATGCTCCATTCGAAATTATACGCGTGCGACGCGGCGAAAAAATGCCTATCTCGCACTTAAAAAATTATAATAGGATTGATATCACGATACTCTTCAAAGCGAAACATATACTCTCGTATAAAACTTATATTATCGAGTCACTTCCTATTCATTATCAATTCAAAAAATATACGCTCATCGGCGACGAAACACAAACACTTGTCCAGCGTTCAATAAAAAGGGGTATCGCGCACACCGGCACAATTATACTGAAATGCGTTCCGCTCCGCGCGCATAGTTTCATAAGCCATGACGCGCTGACTGTTGGCGACTATGGTGTATATCGTTTAACCATCACCTATGATAACAATGTCGTACTGCTTAATGAACGCGCGCCTGAAGATATTGCTTCACTCTCCGAAATAACTGCCCGTGACGCTACAATTGGAGGATATATCTTTCCACCGCTTCAAAAACCTATTCTAACTCCTTTTGAATTATTATCGGTAGTTGTTGATAGCTCTCAAACGAACGGTATTAAAGAAAAAATTTTTTCATACACATTCAGTATTTATGATTTCGAAGATCAAAATCAATTGATTATTCCTCAATTGACTATCGCCTACACAAACAACGCGGACAGTATATTAAAAATCAATGAAATCAAAACAACTGTTCATCCGATTAAGATAAATAGTGTATTGACTAAGAAAAGTATTTCGAGGCCAGTAAAGGGATTTTCTCATTTTCCTGAACAAAAACAATTAGTTATTATACGTTTTTTGCGTTACGGAATGTATTTTTTTGCTTCAATCGGCATACTGATTATGATAAGTGTGTTTGGTTTTCGCATTAAACGGCTTAAACGGCTCTTGCGCGCGACTACTCTCCAAACTGCTCAAAAAAATAAACAACTTTCGTATCTTAAAACAAGACGCGTATGTACTGTCTGGTATCGTGCAACGAATGATCGGTCTCTCGTCTTCATAAATCAACACACGGATGGACGCGCAGCATTCATTAAGTATCGTCTTTATCTAGGCGCGCTCCTTGCGCTTGATGAAAATACCGCGCTCTCATTAACACCGCGTGAATTTGAAAAATGTTTTGCCGTAAGTCGGTGGAAGATACTCTCTAATCAATGTTATACACTGTTAGAATTTCTCGAACGCGGTCTTACGGAAACAATACCCTATTGGAATGAAATACGACAATGCGAACAACTTATTTTGCGCGAAACACGTCCTTTTATTTTTTACCGTCTAAAAATAATAGACGCTGTGAAAAAATGGAGGAAAAAATAAATGAAATTTGGAAATCCAGAATATCTGCTCCTCTTTTTTCCGCTTTGTATCTTTTTCGTATGGGCGATAAAACGACGTTTCGGTATTGGTTATAATACTGCGTTACTCTCACGCGTTCCGATAGCGCGATCGTTCTGGTGGCGCATTAAATATTATCTGCCTCATGGCGCCGCATTCTGCGTGTGCGGCGCTCTTCTTATCGCGCTTGCGACACCCTATAAAAACTATCATACCGTCCGCGCGACAACGAAAGCGAATATCGTTCTCATCGTCATTGATGTAAGTATGAGTATGTCGATGTCAACAGCCGAAGGAAGAGGAATTGATAATATCAAATCGATTGCGCACGAATTCGTCAGTGAGCGAGGTAAATCAAAAAACGCGCCAATCGTTGATCCAACCGGCATTGCCGCCTACTCGTCTCAGGCAGGAATCATCATCTATCCCACCATTTATAACGATGAACTTGATACAGCTATCGCGCTTATTAACGCGCAAATGTTTGGCAGTCGCACCGCAATCGGTTTAGGTATCTTTACCGGCATCTACGGTCTGCTTGAAACGACGCTTGGAAAAAATTTCGATTGGGTTCGATTGCGAAACGCGATTGAGATAATGCATACCGATAATGAACAGCGAGATGATACCGAAATTATCGCGGAAGCAGTACGCATAAGTGGCAATAACAAAAATAAAGCAATTATTTTATTTACCGACGGTTATCATAACGAAGGTTTCGATCCAGAAAAATCATTATGGTTTGCGGAGCGATTAGGAATCCGCGTCCACTTCATCGCGTTTAAACCGACTGGCTACATCGGACTTGATAAAAAGGAAGCTGAAGAACGAAAAAAAAGACTTATCCTTGGTGTGACGCAAACCGGCGGATCGTATTTTGAAAGCACCTCATATAAAGAAATTCATTCTTTTTTTAAACGCGTTCGCTCAATGGAACAAGCAACTGTATCCTATGAACATTCGTCCGAAAAACAGTCCCTTTATTTTTATCCACTCATCATCGCGCTGTGCGCGCTTGCGTTTCTTGTTCTATGGGAAAATATATTTATAAAAATACCGTAAGTAGTATCGAAAGGGAAAAACATGAAAATAATCATTAGTATATCATGCGCGCTCGTAGCATTGTTTTTGTGGTGGTTTACCGCTCTCCATAAAGAATGGTATCGCGCAAACGAAACGATATACGCTCTTCGTATTGCGAACCACTATGATACCGCGCTTGATGAAATACAAAAATTCGAACACGCGAAAAAATGGTGGCTCTTTTCTCATTACCCTTTTCTCGATTTCTTTTATCTCAATGATGAAATTGAATATCAACGCGCTGTTCTTTTATATGCGAACGGCGAAACGGAAAACGCGGAAAAAAAATTCCGTCAACTAACGGAAAGCGAGAATCTGCGCATTGCGTCTCGCGCGCGTTATAACACCGCCACTATTACTTTTGAACGGAACGATTTCCAATCAGCGGAAAAGCAATATATCGAACTGCTCAAAATTGACCCATCTGACGAAGACGCAAAAATTAATCTCGAACTCATTAAACAAATACGAAAAGAAATGCGAAAACGCGCAGAACAATCAGCTCTCTCTTCAACAAATTATCGCCGAGACAACGAAAAAGATTTTATAACAAACCCATGGGGCAATTCTGTGCAAGACCAATCAAAAAAAATCAGGTGGTAATGTATGAATATCTCATTCGGGTACGACGCGTATATTCCATTTGTTATCAGTATAAGCGCTATTATTTTCATTCTCTATTGCGTAACCGTTATACGAATTAAAAATTTTTATGCCCAATTCGGCGGAACCACACAGCTTAAAAAACGAGGGAATATACGATCTCCATCTCTCTTAATCCTGCGTGGAATAAGTATAACCCTCTCTGTTCTCTGTATACTTCTTGCGCTTCTTGAACCTCGTCGCGAAGAACGTACGCGCGTCTATGAAACTGAACCGCTTGATATACAATTTGTTATTGATTGTTCTTTAAGTATGCTTGCTGAAGACGCGCGCCTCGCGGAAATACCGCAACCGCTTTCACGCCTTGAAGCAGTCAAAATACAAATCGAAAAATTCGTAGAAAATTTTGCGCGCAGTGTGGAAACGAAAGGAGAAAATCGTCTCGGGCTCGTCATATTCGCGGATATGGGCATACGATTAATTCCGATTCCAACGAAAAACTATGAACGATTTCTTATGGAACTACATCGTCTCACTCCCGCGTATATACAAAATGAAATGTATCAAGGAACGAATATATGGGACGGCATTTCGGAAGCGTTAAAAAATTGCGAAATCGGAAATAAAAAAACGCATAAAATAATTATTGTCCTTACTGATGGAGAACAGCAAAGTGAAAATAAATATATTGAAGAAATAAAAGAAGATGTCCTAAAATATCTTTCTGATGAAAATGCGCGCTTCATTGCCTTCTATATTATCGGTATCGGAGATCCATTAAAAGACGCGCTTATTCCTAAAACAAGAAGCGCGCGTGGCGAAGTGACGGAATACTATGTGCAGACAACTGGTCTTGATGCCGGTCAATTTATCTGGACACGAACGCAACCTGCTTATTTGGAGTCTATTGCGCGTTACATAAATGGCGCATATCATCATTCACGCTCTATCAATGATCTTTTGTATATTCTTGATGATATTCTTAAAAAAGAGAGAATCGTTATACGCGCTAAGATCGTTCCTTCTTTTCATAGCCTGACGCACTATTTTATTCTATGCGGACTTGTTTTTTTTATTGTTACGATCATCATTAAAATTTAAACCCTTTCCTGAATAAGGAAAGGGTTTTTTCATATTTTAGCGAGGCGCTTTTTCAACGCGAACAATCGTTTGTTCTTCAAGGGTATACGGTGGCTTCATGAAAATAACTGTTATTGAATCGCCCGGTATTTGCGTACGAATAAACCATTCAAACGCCGCACGGTCATCGATTGTCTGTCCATTGATTTTAAAGATACTATATCCTTGCTTCAAACCGGCAGATGATCCAGTGCTTTTTTCTTCAACGTGAGAAATCAATACTCCTTTTTTTTCGGAAATCTTAAAATGCGCCTGCAAACGATTATCAATATCAATCACACTCACGCCAATCCATCCTCGGATATTCTGTTTATTATTTTTTATTTCTTCAAACGCTTTTTTAACCACATTGATCGGTATGCAAAATCCTATACCGGAACCACGGTTCGGATCAATAATTGCCGTTGTTATTCCAACCACCTTGCCGTCAAGATTCACAAGCGGACCGCCAGAATTTCCCGGATTAATAGCCGCATTAATCTGAATGAAACGATAGGGCGGATTCATTGGAGATCCCGGAAGCGCGATGTATGACCGCGCGCTGATAAACCCGATAGTAACACTTTCATCAAGGCCGAATGGAGCGCCAATTGCCATAACCGGCTCACCTATTTTTATTGAATCAGAATTGCCAAAACGGGCAGGTCGCATATCGCGCGGAACCATTTTTAATTTAATGAGCGCGATATCCATATCAGACGCGTTCCCGACAATATCCGCATCAAAAAGATCAACGCGAGAAAAACGAACGCGTATACGCATCGCATTTTTTATCACATGCGCGTTCGTTATAATATATCCATTCATATCAACAACGACACCAGTGCCGCCTGTTTCAACAATACGCGGCGGGCCAAACTGCGTTTCCTGATATCGTTCAACAAGAACGGTGCCAACAGAATGCCTGACCTCCTCAAAAATTCTCGTATACGTATATCGGTCTATCGTTTGCGTCCCTTGCGCGAATAACGCGCTTGAAAGCGTCAAAAACAAAAAAACATATTGCCACATAATCAATATCTCCTTTCTCTTATATTTCTTACCTTTTAGTTAGTATATCGTTACTTGGTAAAATTGCAAAACAATAACCCTTTCTGCGATTTTGTTTCACAGAATCGCAGAAAGGGTTATTGTCAAAAATAATTTACATGCAAATTAAAACTTCGGGGGTTTTACGTTATCGGGATTATTCTTCGCGTTATTAACGCATTCCGCTTCCCAATGATCTTTCATCAATTCAGGTATTTCTTCTTTAATATCTTTTATAAGCTCTTCTGATTCATAGCAAAAAAGACCTCTACTCACCTGTTCTTTTGTCCATACTTCATATAAATCTTTTCCCTCTAATTTGACTGTTGGTTTGCCAAAATCTTTACTCTTTGCATCTTTCACCACTCCCGCGTAACTGTATATTTTATCGCCTTTCCAAAGTTTCTGCCCTACTTTAATCACCACTTTCTCGGCTGATTCGCTCTGTTGTTCTCTCGGTTTAACGGGCGGCATTTTTGTTTCTGTTGCTGTACCAGTTTTCATATGTTTTGTTAAATGATTAATTGCCTTCTTAATGAGCACGACCTTTTTGAATAGAAAATTAGCTTTTAGAAAATTAGGGGATTAGGAATAAATAAAGATAAAACCACAAATTACAAGCACCAAATTCCAAACAAATTCAAAGCACAAAATTCAAAACAAATGATAAATAAATTCAAAATTCAAAACGGTTTAGGATTTTGGTCATTAGCCTGCCTACCTGCCTATCGGCAGACAGGCCGACAGGCAGGAATTTCGGTATTGTTTGTAATTTGGAATTTGTAATTTGGGATTTCCGCCGCTCGCTACTCACCATCAACTACTTACTATTTTTTACTTTTCACTATTAGTTTTTCACTATTAACTATTTTTATCATAATTCAAGTTCTTCTTCTTGCACAAGAAGAGTGTTCCCGCTACTATCTACCACCTGTTTTTCGACGTATTCTTTCACTTCTTTCTTTTCTTTCGTTTCTTTTTTTTCTTTCTCATCCGCAATTTCTATTTTTGGCTTTTCAATATAAACCGGCCGCGGCACGCGCGGAGACAAATAGCCAATATCTTTCGGCGTAAGCGGTTTGGCGCGTTTGACATTTGGAATAGTAGTAGCATCAAGAAATCCGAAATATCTAAAAATCGCTTCGATTCTCGCTTTATCAGCTTTATCCGCCTGTTTCAAATACGTCTTTACTTCAAAATTAAGCCATTCGGTAAGCGTGTCAACACGAAATTCTTTGTCTTGTTTCTGACGGCGTTCATTAAATCCTTTCATCCAGCTTGATAATTCGCCTAAAGTAACCGTTGAAGTTGATAACGTTAACGGAGTTCCGCTCCCATCTGTCGTAATATAGGTAATCTCTTTACCATTACTGTCAATATCATCTTTGCAACGGAGAAGTGTATCAGGATATTTCTCAACATCTGAATTCCCATAGACAAAACTTTCCTGCAAAGATTTAATGGCGGAACAAAAACGCCACAATGCTCCATGCCGCGCATCTGCCATATTTTCAACTATCTCGTCTTCGGCGATCACGATACTTCCGTCATTTAAAATCTCTCGTTTATCTTCTGGTATATCCTTTTTTTCATACGCAGGCGCAAGCTCTTCTTTCGCAACAGCAATATGATTATTCTCGTCAAAAAGAGCACTGACTGCAAAGTCGTACAATTCAGGGCTTTCTATCGACATATCAGGATAATCAACTTTAATTTCAGCTAGTTCACGCCGCATTGCTGGATCAGGCGCGTGACGATCCGGATAACGCAGTCCAACTGGGTTTGTTGTCCAAATCGCTCCAGCGCCCGGAAGTACTTTCCGCCCATAGAAAAAATCACCTGCTTTTTGTTGACGCGCTTCTTTAATAATCGGATACGCTTTAGGTCCCAATCGTCCGGATTCATCAAAACGAACAATTCTGCCGTTTGAAACTGACGGAACTGTTTGGCGAGAGTCATCATATCCGGTAAATGCCTGCAATAAAGGACCATATTTTTCATAACTGCCTCCCGTTTCCGGATCAATCGCATTATCCTTTATCAACTGCACTTCGCCGGTAACCGATTCGCACGGAACTTTTGTTGGAAGATAGCCAGTTAATTCAAGGGCAGCTGCATCAGCTTGTTCAGATTTACCGCTGCCAGCCTCGCCAATCAACACCGGCCAACGATGATTCAAAATAGCGCTTACCGTTCCTTGATGAATTTTTTTCCGTGACGGAAGCCAGACAAATCCTTTATCCAATTGTTTCTTGTATTCTTTAAATGTCTCGTATTGAAATTGCGCGACTGCATCAGTATTTTCGCTTATTTTTGGAAAACCGTCTAATTGTTCTATTGCTTCTTTTCGCTTTTCCAGAGACGTAATATGTTCCGCGAGCATCGCCATTCGTGACTGTGCAGAAGAAATTTTTCCCTGCCCCGTGATTTTATGTATATGTATATTCCTCTCTATTTCCTTGTATATTTTTTCTTTTTCTTGAATCTCATCAGTAAGCGATTTCCATAAAGAACCCAATTCTGAAAGTCGATTTTTCTTCGCGTCAATCCGTGCTTCGCTGTATGTTTGAGAAAATATTTTTTTAACCTCTTGATCGCTCAAAAGGATTTTAATTTCGCTTATTAAATAGGGATCAGTCGGTTCAACTTCAAAATTTCCACCTTTTTGTTCTGTCTCAATCTTTCGCGCGTGTTCCGCCTGTTTGTCAAATGTGTACGCCATTACTTTTGAATACAAAATATCCGCTTTTTCCCGCGGGGAAAAATTGTTATAAAATTCGCTTATTTGTTTTTCATCTTCTTTGCCAAGAGATGTATTCTCGCCAATAACGCGCGTTTCAATATAACGGGTAATAAGATTAGCTCTTTTTTGCTGCTCTGTTTCAGATGACGGAATAAATTTTTCTCTTTGCCCCATATATTATTAGAAAAAATTTAAAATGCAAAAATCAAAATGTAAAATGATCCATCCTCCGTAGCAGTAGCAAATGTGCCATACTATATAATTTTTTT